>NZ_PDIG01000011.1:0-226258 GCF_004745185.1 Escherichia sp. E2661 | reverse complement strand
TATCAGTCTGCCCTGGCAGACAAAGGGTTAGTGCAGAGCATGTCGCGCAAGGGCAACTGCCTTGATAATGCGGTAATGGAGAACTTCTTTGGTCACCTGAAAGAAGAAATGTACTATCGCCGGAACTACAGGAGTGTGGAAGAACTGGAAAATGCCGTTAGCGAATACATAACTTACTGGAATCAAAAAAGAATAAAACTCAGTCTTGGGGGACTCAGCCCGGTAGAATACCGGACTGAGTATCAAAAAGCCGGTTAAATGAAACTGTCCAGGTTTTGGGGTTCAGTTCAGTCAGCGTCGCATCAGGCATTGTGCACCGAATGCCGGATGCGGCGTGAACGCCTTATCCGTCCTACAAATACCAGCAATTTCAATATGTTTGGTAGGTCTGATAAGACGCGGCAGCGTCGCATCAGGCACCGTGCACCGAATGCCGGATGCGGCGTGAACGCCTTATCCGGTTTACAATGACTGATACACGGCATTATGAAACGGACTCAGCGCCAGGATCACCGCCTGGTGATAGACGCTGGCGCGAGTGAGTTTCCCGGCGGTAAACACGCCGATGGCTCCTTCCTTACGACCAATCTCATCAATACCGGTATAACGCGACATCACGGGGCCAAGCGCCTCACCCTCACGCACTTTCTGCAGAATCACCGCAGGTAACGGCAAAGTAGCCGAACGTGCTTCGCCACGTTGGTTGGTGCTTTCAATGACCACCCAACTGAAGGTGCTGTCACCATCAATGCCCGCTTCAATCGCTACCCAAAAATCGGCCTCTGGATGTAAACGGCGGGCATTTTCTACCCGATTTCGTGCGCCAGCGCGCGTTTCCTCACTGCCAAAGGGTTGTTCCGGTACGCCGCTCTCGACGGCAACGGACTCAATGTGGCAGGATCCTTCGCCGAAGATCTCGTGAAATGCCTGCAGAATGGCCTGAATTTTAGCGGGATTGGTGGTCGCACAGACAACATGGTGCATAATCAGGATTACTCAAAAATTAACGTTACAGCAGTATACGGAAAAAAAGCATGTTACAGGTATACCTAGTCCGCCACGGTGAAACGCAGTGGAACGCCGAGCGACGTATTCAGGGTCAGTCTGATAGCCCACTGACTGCCAAAGGTGAGCAACAAGCAATGCAGGTGGCGGCACGTGCCAAAGAGCTTGGAATCACACATATCATCAGTAGCGATTTAGGTCGCACCCGGCGCACGGCGGAAATCATCGCTCAGGCTTGCGGCTGTGACATAATCTTTGATTCCCGCCTGCGTGAATTAAATATGGGCGTGCTGGAAAAAAGACATATCGACTCTCTGACCGAAGAAGAAGAGAACTGGCGTCGCCAACTGGTAAATGGCACTGTCGACGGGCGTATTCCTGAAGGCGAGTCAATGCAGGAACTGAGCGAGCGCGTCAATGCTGCACTGGAATCTTGTCGGGATTTGCCGCAGGGAAGTCGACCGCTACTGGTGAGCCACGGTATCGCGCTGGGATGCCTGGTGAGTACTATTCTGGGCCTACCTGCATGGGCAGAACGCCGCTTACGTCTGCGTAACTGTTCTATTTCGCGCGTGGATTATCAGGAAAGCCTGTGGCTGGCGTCTGGTTGGGTAGTTGAAACAGCAGGGGACATCTCGCATCTGGACGCCCCTGCATTAGACGAGCTGCAGCGTTAACGACGTACTGGAATCAGCAGTTCGCAGCGCAGATTAATTGGGCGATCTCCCGCTTTGGCATCTTCTGCCGGATAGTATCGCTCAATATCCTGACCTTTACGGCGCGTCAGGTTGAGCATCGGCATGCATGTTCCGTATACCGTCAGGATAAATTCTTGTACGCCGGTTCCCAGACCTTCATAGGTAAACATCACATATTCGCCGCCCTGCAACAGCACCGGATGCCCCGTCAGTACATAGCCGTCTGCTTGCTCCTGAGCCAATGCAGTCGTGTAGAACACCTCTTGCTCGTCGTCTTTATCCTGGCTTGGACGCGTTTCATTCAGGCCGTAAAGTACTGGCGGAATAGTCGGCGCATTACCGAGAAAATCGTGCCAGAACTGATAACGCATTTCATGGCGGAAATCAGAGATTTGCTCCAGTGAACAGGAGTAACTCTGAGTTACGCCAATCAGCGGCGTGTCTTCCAGCGTGACAAATTTGTGCTCTGGCATGGTGAATTCACCCAGACGCAGCGGCGGGCGAATACCAAAGGCGCTCCATTCAGGAGAACGGCGGTAAAGTGCGGGAGTCTGGGCAAACTGCTTCTTGAATGCACGAGTAAATGTCTGTTGAGAGTCGAAGCGGTATTGCAGCGCAATATCCAGAATTGGGCGCGCGGTCAGGCGTAGTGCAACCGCCGATTTCGACAAACGACGAGCACGAATATACGCGCCAATAGCATGGCCAGTGACATCTTTAAACATTCTCTGTAAGTGCCACTTGGAATAACCTGCTTTCGCCGCTACATTGTCGAGCGACAGTGGCTGATCCAGATGACCTTCCAACCAGATTAAAAGGTCGCGAATAATGCCGGCCTGATCCATAAAATATCCTCATCCTTTCACAACGAGCACCTGACATCAGGTAATTGGATAATAGCATTTTTTGCTGTTTTAGCATTCAGTGTTTTTTTCTTTAGTAGAGTATGTTTTAGGTCTTGACGGAAATAAAAGTGTTGAGATTTTGTTCTTAATCAATATGTTATTTACCGTGACGAACTAATTGCTCTGTGTAACTTATAAAAATGGTAACAATATGAAATACAAGCATTTGATCCTGTCTTTAAGCCTGATAATGCTGGGGCCATTGGCACATGCGGAAGAAATTGGTTCGGTCGATACCGTATTTAAAATGATCGGCCCGGATCACAAAATTGTCGTAGAAGCCTTTGACGATCCCGATGTGGAAAATGTCACCTGTTATGTGAGTCGGGCAAAAACCGGCGGTATTAAAGGGGGATTGGGCCTGGCGGAAGATACTTCCGATGCGGCTATTTCCTGCCAGCAAGTCGGGCCGATTGAACTGTCAGAGCGCATTAAAAACGGCAAAGCTCAGGGCGAAGTGGTATTCAAAAAACGTACGTCGCTGGTCTTTAAGTCGTTACAGGTCGTACGCTTCTATGACGCCAAACGCAACGCGCTCGCTTACCTGGCCTACTCCGACAAAGTTGTAGATGGGTCGCCGAAAAACGCGATTAGCGCGGTGCCTGTCATGCCGTGGCGGCAATAACAGAGGCGATATATGCAACGGGAAACGGTCTGGTTAGTGGAAGACGAGCAAGGGATAGCCGACACGCTGGTCTACATGTTGCAGCAGGACGGTTTTGCCGTCGAGGTCTTTGAGCGAGGCTTACCGGTGCTGGATAAAGCACGCCATCAGGTTCCCGACGTCATTATTCTCGATGTAGGTCTGCCGGATATCAGCGGCTTTGAATTGTGCCGTCAGTTGCTGGTGATCCATCCGGCGCTACCTGTACTGTTCCTGACAGCCCGTAGTGAAGAGGTGGATCGCCTGCTTGGACTGGAAATTGGCGCTGACGACTACGTGGCTAAACCGTTTTCACCCCGCGAAGTGTGCGCCAGAGTGCGCACCTTACTGCGTCGGGTGAAGAAGTTTTCTACGCCTTCTCCCGTCATCCGTATTGGTCATTTTGAACTGAATGAACCTGCGGCGCAGATCAGCTGGTTTGACACGCCGTTAACGCTAACACGGTATGAGTTTTTGTTGCTGAAAACGTTACTTAAGTCGCCGGGCCGCGTCTGGTCCCGTCAGCAACTGATGGATAGCGTCTGGGAAGATGCGCAGGACACCTACGATCGCACTGTCGATACTCACATTAAAACGCTGCGTGCCAAACTGCGCGCGATTAATCCCGAGCTTTCGCCGATCAATACCCATCGCGGCATGGGATACAGCCTGAGGAGCCTGTAATGCGTATCGGCATGCGGCTGTTGCTGGGGTATTTTTTACTGGTGGCGGTAGCCGCCTGGTTCGTACTGGCTATTTTTGTCAAAGAAGTTAAACCGGGCGTGCGAAGGGCGACGGAAGGGACGTTGATCGATACGGCAACGTTGCTGGCGGAGCTGGCGCGTGCCGATTTGCTCTCTGGTGACCCAACGCATGGGCAGTTGGCGCAGGCATTTAACCAGCTACAAAATCGCCCGTTTCGCGCCAATATCAGCGGCATCAACAAAGTGCGCAACGAATATCATGTCTATATGACTGATGCGCAGGGCAAAGTATTGTTTGATTCGGCCAATAAAGCCGTCGGGCAGGATTATTCCCGCTGGAATGATGTCTGGCTAACGTTGCGTGGTCAGTATGGTGCGCGCAGTACGTTGCAAAATCCTGCCGATCCCGAAAGTTCTGTGATGTATGTTGCCGCACCTATTATGGACGGCACGCGGCTGGTTGGCGTTTTGAGCGTAGGCAAACCGAACGCGGCGATGGCACCGGTGATTAAACGCAGCGAGCGGCGAATTTTATGGGCGAGCGCCATTTTGCTGGGAATTGCGCTGGTAATCGGCGCAGGAATGGTTTGGTGGATCAACCACTCCATTGCCCGACTCACTCGTTATGCTGATTCCGTTACCGACAATAAGCCCGTTCCGCTTCCTGAACTCGGCAGTAGCGAGCTGCGTAAGTTAGCGCAGGCGCTGGAAAGTATGCGCGTGAAACTGGAGGGGAAAAACTATATTGAGCAGTATGTCTACGCGTTAACTCATGAGTTGAAAAGTCCGCTGGCGGCAATTCGTGGCGCGGCGGAAATTTTACGCGAAGGTCCGCCACCGGAAGTGGTAGCCCGTTTTACCGACAATATTCTGACGCAAAACGCGCGAATGCAGGCGCTGGTGGAAACGCTACTACGCCAGGCAAGACTGGAGAATCGCCAGGAGGTCGTTCTTTCTGCGGTTGATGTGGCGGCATTATTTCGCCGCGTCAGTGAAGCGCGCACCGTGCAGTTGGCAGAAAAAAATATCACTCTTAATGTTATGCCCACCGAGGTTAACGTTGCTGCTGAACCGGCGTTACTGGAGCAGGCGCTGGGGAATTTGCTGGATAATGCTATTGATTTTACTCCCGAGAATGGCTGCATAACGCTAAGCGCCGAAGTGGATCAGGAACACGTCACGCTTAATGTGCTGGATACCGGTAGTGGTATTCCTGACTACGCGCTGTCACGTATTTTTGAGCGTTTCTACTCTTTGCCGCGAGCGAAATGGGCAAAAAAGCAGTGGGCTGGGGCTGGCGTTTGTCAGTGAAGTTGCCCGTTTGCTTAATGGCGAAGTCACGTTGCGCAACGTGCCGGAAGGCGGCGTATTGGCCTTGCTTCGACTTCACCGTCACTTCACATGACTTCAAATTCTTCCCACATAGCCTTCATATCCTGTCGCCATTGCAAAGGAGAAGACTATGTTGAAATCCCCCCTGTTCTGGAAAATGACCACCCTGTTTGGTGCAGTATTGCTGTTGTTGATTCCGATAATGCTGATTCGGCAGGTGATTGTCGAACGTGCCGATTACCGTAGCGATGTGGAAGATGCGATTCGCCAAAGTACCAGCGGGCCGCAAAAACTCGTTGGGCCGCTCATCGCTATTCCTGTGACCGAGCTTTATACGGTGCAGGAAGAGGATAAAACCGTGGAGCGGAAACGAAGTTTTATCCATTTTTGGTTACCTGAGTCGTTGATGGTTGATGGTAATCAGAATGTGGAAGAACGCAAGATTGGTATTTATACCGGTCAGGTCTGGCACAGTGATTTAACGCTACAAGCCGATTTCGATGTTTCGCGTCTTAACGAACTCGACGCGTCAAATATCACCTTAGGCAAGCCATTTATTGTGATTAGCGTCGGGGATGCGCGTGGTATTGGTGTGGTGAAAGCGCCTGAAGTTAACGGAACAGCGCTGACCATTGAACCCGGCACCGGGTTAGAGCAAGGCGGGCAGGGCGTGCATATCCCTTTACCCGAAGGGGACTGGCGGAAGCAGAACCTGAAGCTGAATATGGCACTGAATTTAAGCGGTACCGGCGATCTTTCTGTGGTGCCTGCTGGGCGTAATAGCGAAATGACCTTAACCAGCAACTGGCCGCATCCCAGTTTTTTAGGTGATTTTTTGCCTGCGAAACGAGAAATAAGTGCATCCGGTTTTCAGGCGCAATGGCAAAGTAGCTGGTTTGCCAATAATCTCGGTGAGCGTTTTGCTTCAGGCAATGATACCGGCTGGGAAAACTTCCCGGCGTTTAGCGTCGCAGTCACTACGCCTGCCGATCAGTATCAATTAACGGACAGGGCGACTAAGTACGCTATTTTGCTGATTGCGCTGACTTTTATGGCCTTCTTTGTTTTTGAAACGCTCACCGCGCAACGTTTGCACCCGATGCAATATTTGCTGGTGGGGCTGTCATTGGTGATGTTTTATTTGCTCTTGCTGGCGCTTTCTGAACATACCGGTTTTACCGTGGCATGGGTAATTGCCAGCTTGATAGGGGCATTAATGAACGGTATTTACTTGCAGGCGGTATTAAAAGGTTGGCGCAATAGCATGTTGTTTACCCTCGCGCTGTTGTTGCTGGATGGTGTGATGTGGGGACTACTCAACTCTGCCGATAGCGCACTGTTGTTGGGAACCAGTGTGCTGGTGGTGGCGCTGGCCGGCATGATGTTTGTGACGCGGAATATCGACTGGTATGCGTTTTCACTGCCGAAAATGAAAGCCAGTAAAGAAGTCACAACGGACGATGAGTTACGTATCTGGAAATAAAAAAACGGCGCTAAAAAGCGCCGTTTTTTTGGACGGTGGTAAAGCCGATTAATCTTCCAGATCACCGCAGAAGCGATAACCTTCACCGTGAATGGTGGCGATGATTTCCGGCGTATCCGGCGTAGATTCGAAGTGTTTACGAATACGACGGATCGTCACGTCTACAGTACGGTCGTGCGGTTTCAGCTCACGGCCGGTCATTTTCTTCAGCAGTTCAGCACGAGACTGAATTTTGCCTGGGTTTTCACAGAAGTGAAGCATGGCGCGGAACTCGCTGCGCGGCAGTTTGTACTGCTCGCCATCAGGACCGATCAATGAACGGCTGTTGATGTCCAGTTCCCAACCATTGAACTTATAGCTTTCAACGCTACGACGTTCTTCGCTGACTGTACCCAGGTTCATGGTACGGGACAGCAGGTTGCGTGCACGGATGGTCAGTTCACGCGGGTTGAACGGTTTGGTGATGTAGTCATCTGCGCCGATTTCGAGGCCGAGAATTTTATCGACTTCGTTGTCACGGCCAGTCAGAAACATCAACGCAACATTCGCCTGCTCGCGCAGTTCACGCGCTAACAGAAGACCGTTCTTACCCGGCAGATTGATATCCATGATCACCAGGTTGATGTCATATTCAGAGAGGATCTGATGCATTTCCGCGCCATCTGTCGCTTCGAAAACATCATAGCCTTCCGCTTCGAAAATACTTTTCAACGTGTTGCGTGTTACCAACTCGTCTTCAACGATAAGAATGTGCGGGGTCTGCATGTTTGCTACCTAAATTGCCAACTAAATCGAAACAGGAAGTACAAAAGTCCCTGACCTGCCTGATGCATGCTGCAAATTAACATGATCGGCGTAACATGACTAAAGTACGTAATTGCGTTCTTGATGCACTTTCCATCAACGTCAACAACATCATTAGCTTGGTCGTGGGTACTTTCCCTCAGGACCCGACAGTGTCAAAAACGGCTGTCATCCTAACCATTTTAACAGCAACATAACAGGCTAAGACGTGCCGGACACCCAATAAAACTACGCTTCGTTGACATATATCAAGTTCAATTGTAGCACGTTAACAGTTTGATGAAATCATCGTATCTAAATGCTAGCTTTCGTCACATTATTTTAATAATACAACTAGTTGCCTTATACAACTAATAAACGTGGTGAATCCAATTGTCGAGATTTATTTTTTATAAAATTATCCTAAGTAAACAGAAGGATATGTAGCAATTTTTAACAATTACACCGTTAGTATAGTCAAGAAATAGTTTAGCTTTTTTTAAGTTAACTGAAGGGCTTTTTCTGCGACTTACGTTACTAATTTGTAAATTCTCTCCGCGTAATAAGTTGACATTCATCACCCTGTTCGCGGTTATTTGATCAAGAAGAGTGGCAACATGCGTATAACGATCATTCTGGTAGCACCTGCCAGAGCTGAAAATATTGGTGCAGCGGCTCGGGCGATGAAAACAATGGGATTTAGCGAGCTGCGCATTGTCGATAGCCAGGCACACCTGGAACCAGCTACCCGCTGGGTGGCGCATGGTTCTGGTGATATTATTGATAATATTAAAGTTTTTCCAACGCTGGCTGAATCGCTACACGACGTTGATTTTACCGTTGCTACCACTGCGCGCAGTCGGGCGAAATACCATTACTACGCCACGCCAATAGAACTGGTGCCGCTACTGGAGGAAAAATCGACATGGATGAACCATGCGGCGCTGGTCTTTGGTCGCGAAGATTCCGGCTTGACTAACGAAGAGTTGGCGCTTGCTGATGTCCTCACCGGCGTGCCAATGGTGGCGGATTATCCATCACTGAATTTGGGGCAGGCGGTGATGGTCTATTGCTATCAATTAGCAACATTAATACAACAACCGGTGGAATCTGCCGCAACGGCGGACCCATTTCAACTGCAGGCTTTACGTGAACGAGCCATGTCATTGTTAACGACTCTGGCGGTGGCAGATGACACCAAACTGGTCGACTGGTTACAACAACGCATCGGGCTGTTGGAGCAACGAGATACGGCCATGTTGCATCGTTTATTGCATGATATTGAAAAAAATATCACCAAATAAAAAACGACAAGGAAGGGTGTTTTCAGATTTTTATTCTGACTGCAATGGGCAATATGTCTCTGTGTGGATTAAAAAAAGAGCATCTACCAGCACTCTATGAACTGGTAACCTGCCGTGAGCAAATTAAAATTTTATTGACTTAGGTCACTAAATACTTTAACCAATATAGGCATAGCGCACAGACAGATAAAAATTACAGAGTACACAACATCCATGAAACGCATCAGCACCACCATTACCACCACCATCACCATTACCACAGGTAACGGTGCGGGCTGACGCGTACAGGAAACACAGAAAAAAGCCCGCACCTGACAGTGCGGGCTTTTTTTTTCGACCAAAGGTAACGAGGTAACAACCATGCGAGTGTTGAAGTTCGGCGGTACATCAGTGGCAAATGCAGAACGTTTTCTGCGGGTTGCCGATATTCTGGAGAGCAATGCCAGGCAGGGGCAGGTGGCCACCGTCCTCTCTGCCCCCGCCAAAATTACCAACCATCTGGTCGCAATGATTGAAAAAACCATTAGCGGTCAGGATGCTTTACCCAATATCAGCGATGCCGAACGTATTTTTGCCGAACTTCTGACGGGACTCGCCGCCGCCCAACCGGGATTTCCACTGGCGCAATTGAAAGCGTTCGTTGATCAAGAATTTGCCCAAATCAAACATGTCCTGCATGGCATTAGCTTGTTGGGGCAATGCCCGGACAGCATCAACGCCGCGCTGATTTGCCGTGGTGAAAAAATGTCGATCGCCATTATGGCCGGGGTACTGGAAGCGCGTGGTCACAACGTTACCGTTATCGATCCGGTCGAAAAGCTGCTGGCAATCGGTCATTACCTCGAATCTACGGTCGATATTGCTGAGTCCACCCGCCGTATTGCGGCAAGCCGCATTCCGGCTGACCATATGGTGCTGATGGCTGGTTTTACCGCCGGTAATGAAAAAGGTGAGCTGGTGGTGCTGGGACGTAACGGTTCTGACTACTCCGCCGCGGTACTCGCCGCCTGTTTACGCGCCGATTGTTGCGAGATCTGGACGGATGTCGATGGTGTCTATACTTGCGACCCGCGTCAGGTGCCCGATGCGAGGCTGTTGAAGTCGATGTCGTACCAGGAAGCGATGGAGCTTTCCTACTTCGGCGCTAAAGTTCTTCACCCTCGCACCATTACCCCTATCGCTCAGTTCCAGATCCCTTGCCTGATTAAAAATACCGGAAATCCTCAAGCACCAGGTACGCTCATTGGCGCCAGCCGTGATGAAGATGAATTACCGGTCAAGGGCATTTCCAATCTGAATAACATGGCAATGTTCAGCGTTTCTGGTCCGGGGATGAAAGGAATGGTCGGCATGGCGGCGCGCGTCTTTGCGGCAATGTCACGCGCCCGCATTTCAGTGGTGCTGATTACGCAATCATCTTCCGAATACAGTATCAGTTTCTGCGTACCACAAAGCGACTGTGCGCGTGCTGAACGCGCGATGCAGGAAGAGTTCTACCTGGAACTGAAAGAAGGTTTGCTGGAGCCGCTGGCGGTCACTGAACGGCTGGCCATTATTTCGGTGGTGGGCGATGGTATGCGCACCTTGCGTGGGATCTCGGCGAAATTCTTTGCCGCACTGGCCCGCGCCAATATCAACATTGTCGCCATTGCTCAAGGGTCTTCTGAACGCTCAATCTCTGTCGTGGTAAATAACGATGATGCGACCACTGGCGTGCGCGTTACTCATCAGATGCTGTTCAATACCGATCAGGTTATCGAAGTGTTTGTGATTGGCGTCGGTGGCGTTGGCGGCGCGCTGCTGGAGCAACTGAAGCGTCAGCAAAGCTGGCTGAAGAACAAACACATCGATTTACGCGTTTGCGGCGTTGCTAACTCGAAGGCGCTGCTGACTAATGTGCATGGCCTTAACCTGGATAACTGGCAGGAAGAACTGGCGCAAGCCAAAGAGCCGTTCAACCTTGGGCGCTTAATTCGCCTGGTGAAAGAATATCATTTGCTGAATCCGGTGATTGTCGATTGCACTTCCAGCCAGGCGGTGGCGGATCAATATGCCGACTTCCTGCGCGAAGGTTTCCATGTGGTGACCCCGAACAAAAAGGCCAACACCTCGTCGATGGATTACTACCATCAGCTGCGTTACGCGGCGGAAAAATCACGGCGTAAATTCCTTTATGACACCAACGTCGGTGCGGGGTTGCCGGTCATTGAGAACTTGCAAAACCTGCTCAACGCGGGTGATGAATTGATGAAATTCTCTGGCATTCTTTCTGGTTCGCTTTCTTTCATCTTCGGTAAGTTAGACGAAGGGATGAGCTTCTCCGAGGCCACCACGCTGGCAAGAGAAATGGGCTATACCGAACCGGACCCGCGTGATGATCTTTCTGGTATGGATGTGGCGCGCAAGCTGTTGATTCTCGCCCGTGAAACAGGACGATCACTGGAACTGGCGGATATCGAAATCGAATCTGTGCTGCCCGCAGAGTTTAACGCGGAAGGCGATGTTGCGACTTTTTATGGCGAATCTGTCACAGCTCGACGATCTCTTTGCCGCGCGCGTGGCGAAGGCCCGTGATGAAGGAAAAGTTTTGCGCTATGTTGGCAATATTGATGAAGATGGCGTCTGCCGCGTGAAGATTGCTGAAGTGGATGGCAACGATCCGCTGTTCAAAGTGAAAAACGGCGAAAACGCATTGGCCTTCTATAGCCACTATTATCAGCCACTGCCGCTGGTCCTGCGCGGATACGGTGCGGGTAATGACGTTACAGCTGCCGGTGTCTTTGCCGATCTGCTACGCACCCTCTCATGGAAGTTAGGAGTCTAAAATGGTTAAGGTTTATGCTCCGGCTTCCAGTGCCAATATGAGCGTCGGGTTTGATGTGCTCGGGGCGGCGGTGGTGCCTGTTGATGGTTCCTTGCTGGGAGATGTAGTGACGGTTGAGTCAGCAGAGCGCTTCAGTCTCAACAATCTTGGACGGTTTGCAGGCAAGCTACCGTCAGAACCGCAGGAAAATATCGTTTATCAGTGCTGGGAGCGTTTTTGCCAGGAAGTGGGTAAGCAAATTCCAGTGGCGATGACCCTGGAAAAGAATATGCCGATCGGTTCTGGCTTAGGTTCCAGCGCCTGTTCGGTGGTCGCGGCGCTGGTGGCGATGAATGAACACTGCGGTAAGCCGCTCAATGATACCCGCCTGCTGGCCTTGATGGGCGAACTGGAAGGGCGTATCTCCGGCAGCATTCATTACGACAACGTGGCACCGTGCTTTCTTGGCGGCATGCAGTTGATGATCGAAGAAAACGGCATCATCAGCCAGCAGGTACCAGGATTTGATGAGTGGTTATGGGTGTTGGCGTATCCGGGGATTAAAGTCTCGACGGCAGAAGCACGGGCTATTTTACCGGCGCAGTATCGCCGCCAGGATTGCATTGCGCACGGGCGACACCTGGCGGGCTTCATTCACGCCTGCTATTCCCGCCAGCCTGAACTTGCCGCGAAGCTGATGAAAGATGTTATCGCTGAACCCTACCGTGAACGTTTATTGCCAGGCTTCAGGCAAGCACGTCAGGCGGTCGCGGAAATCGGTGCGGTAGCGAGCGGTATCTCCGGCTCGGGGCCGACCTTGTTCGCCCTGTGCGATAAACTGGATACCGCCCAGCGAGTTGCCGACTGGTTAGGTAAGAATTACCTGCAGAATCAGGAAGGTTTTGTTCATATTTGCCGGCTGGATACGGCGGGCGCACGAGTACTGGAAAACTAAATGAAACTCTACAATCTGAAAGATCACAATGAGCAGGTCAGTTTTGCGCAAGCCGTAACGCAGGGATTGGGCAAAAATCAGGGGTTGTTTTTCCCTCATGAGCTACCGGAATTCAGCCTGACCGAAATTGATGAGATGCTGAAACTGGATTTCGTCACTCGCAGCGCGAAGATCCTCTCGGCGTTTATTGGTGATGAGATCCCACAGGAAGTTCTGGAAGAGCGCGTGCGCGCGGCATTTGCTTTCCCGGCTCCGGTCGCCAAAGTTGAAAATGACGTCGGTTGTCTGGAGTTGTTCCACGGGCCAACGCTGGCATTTAAAGATTTCGGCGGTCGCTTTATGGCGCAAATGCTGACTCATATTGCGGGCGATAAGCCAGTGACCATTCTGACTGCGACTTCTGGCGACACCGGAGCGGCGGTGGCTCACGCTTTCTACGGTTTACCGAATGTTAAAGTGGTCATCCTTTACCCGCGCGGCAAAATCAGTCCACTGCAAGAAAAACTGTTCTGTACGCTGGGTGGCAATATTGAAACTGTTGCCATCGACGGCGATTTTGATGCCTGCCAGGCTCTTGTGAAACAGGCGTTCGATGATGAAGAACTGAAAGTGGCGCTGGGGCTGAACTCTGCTAACTCCATTAACATCAGTCGCTTGCTGGCGCAGATTTGCTATTACTTTGAAGCCGTGGCGCAGTTGCCGCAGGAAGCGCGCAACCAGCTGGTTGTTTCAGTTCCAAGCGGAAACTTCGGCGATTTGACGGCAGGATTGCTGGCGAAATCACTCGGTCTGCCGGTGAAGCGTTTTATCGCTGCGACCAACGTGAACGATACAGTGCCGCGGTTCTTGCATGAAGGCCAGTGGTCGCCTAAAGCTACCCAGGCGACATTATCCAATGCGATGGATGTCAGCCAGCCAAACAACTGGCCGCGAGTGGAGGAATTGTTCCGCCGTAAAATCTGGCAACTCAAGGAGCTGGGTTATGCGGCGGTGGATGATGAAACCACCCAGCAGACAATGCGTGAGTTAAAAGCACTGGGCTATACCTCGGAACCGCATGCTGCCGTGGCTTACCGCGCGCTGCGTGACCAGCTTCATCCTGGCGAATATGGCCTGTTCCTCGGCACTGCGCACCCGGCGAAGTTTAAAGAGAGCGTGGAAGTGATTCTTGGTGAAACGCTGGAACTGCCAAAAGAGCTGGCAGAACGTGCTGATTTACCCTTACTTTCACATAGTCTGCCTGCCGATTTTGCCGCGCTGCGCAAGCTGATGATGAATCATAATTAATATCCATTAAATTTCGAAAAAATAGCCGGGCTTGCGTTTATGCAGCTCGGCTTTTTTGTGGAGAAAATATGAGAAAAATCGACAGAAAAAAAGGAGAAATTTTCAATAAATGCGGTAACTTAGGTTGGATAATGACAACGAGGGTTCTTTTACCGTAAGCTCCTTTTATCGGCCCATAACTGGCAATGATAATAAGGAGTCACCTGTGAAAAAGATGCAATCTCTCTTACTCGCATTTTCCCTGATTCTGGTTGCTCCTATGGCAGCGCAGGCTGAGGAAATAATGCTGGTGCCATCAGTAAAGTTACAGATTGGCGATCGTGATTATCGCGGTTTCTACTGGGATGGCGGTTACTGGCGTGACCACGACTGGTGGCACAGAAATTATGAATGGCGAGGCAATCGCTGGCACCCATACGGACTGCAGCCGCACTATAATAATCATCGCGATCATCGTGACGATCATCGTCATGACCACCGGGATGATCATTATCCGGGGCCTGGCAGACATCACCGCTAAATATAAATGCCGGATGACCTCCGGCATTTACCGCAAACTTAACGCAGTTCGTAGCGTTTAAACACCAGTTCGCCATTGCTGGAAGAGGCTTCATCGAAGAAGTAACCTTCACTGTTAAAACCTGTCAGTTGCTCTGGCTTGGTCAGGCGATTTTTAATGATAAACCGACTCATCAGGCCACGCGCTTTTTTAGCATGGAAGCTGATGACCTTAAACTTGCCGTTCTTCTCATCGAGGAATACCGGCTTGATTATCTCGGCATTTAATTTCTTCGGTTTCACTGATTTAAAATACTCATCTGACGCCAGGTTAATCACCACTTGATCGCCTTGTGCTTCGAGCGCTTCGTTTAGCTTGTTGGTGATCACATCCCCCCAGAACTGGTACAGGTCTTTACCCCGCGCATTCTCAAGACGGATCCCCATCTCCAGACGGTATGGCTGCATTAAATCGAGCGGGCGCAGTACGCCGTACAAACCGGAAAGCATACGTAAATGCTGCTGGGCAAAAGCGAAATCTTCTTCACTAAAGGTTTCGGCTTGCAAGCCGGTATAGACATCGCCTTTAAATGCCAGAATTGCCTGCCGGGCATTCTCTGGCGTGAAATCTGGCTGCCAGTCATGAAAGCGGGTAGCGTTGAGATCGGCCAGCTTGTCACTGATTTTCATCAGTTTGCCAATCTGCGGTGCCGTTAGTTTTCGCGCTTCATGAATAAGCTGTTGGGAGTTGTCTAACAGCTCCGGCAGCGTGTAGCGTGTGGTGGCCAAAGGGCTTTGATAATCAAGTGTTTTAGCAGGTGAAATCAGAATCAACATATCCAGTCCTTGCAGGAAATTTACTGCGACTGTAGCAAAAAAAAGTGGATGAGTTGATCGATAGTTGTGATTACTCCTGTGACAAATCATCCCACGCATCAGGGGACAGTTGCTGACTGATATCCGGGTAGCGCAGCGGATCAAACACCGGACGTACGCCGAGTTTACGTTGGCGCAGATAATCGCTGGCAATGATATGCACCACGGGGGAAAGCAGCAAAATCGCTGTCAAATTGGTGATTGCCATGCAGGCCATAATAATATCGGCCAGTTGCCACATCAGAGGAAGGCTCAGTAGGGTACCGCCAATGACCGTAACAAAGATACAGATACGCAGACTCCAGATAGCTTTCCGGTTGTTCAGCCGTAAAAAGAAGAGATTATTTTCGGCATAAATGTAGTTGGCGACGATCGAGCTGAAGGCAAATAGAATCACCACTATCGTGACAAATTCTGCCCCCCAGGAACCCATTAATACACGCATCGCTTTCTGAATGAGTTGGATACCTTCCAGTGGCAAATAGGTGGTGCCGTTACCAGCCAGCAATATCAGCATGGCGCTTGCCGTACAAATCACCATCGTGTCGATAAAGATGCCGATCATCTGGACAATACCTTGCGCTGCCGGATGCGGTGGCCATGATGCCGCCGCCGCTGCTGCGTTCGGTGTTGATCCCATCCCCGCCTCATTGGAAAACATACTGCGCTGAAAACCGTTAGTAATCGCCTGACTCAGGGTATAACCCGCCGCGCCGCCTGCCGCTTCCTGCCAGCCAAAGGCGTTTTCAAAAATAGACCAAATAACGTGTGGAAGTTGCCCGATATTCATTGCGCAAATGACCAGGCTGGTGAGTACCCAGATTAACGCCATAATAGGGACAAACCATTGCATTAGCCGGGCGACGCCATGAATGCCGTGAGTGATCGCCAACAGAGTAAAAATGGCGAGAATGACACCCGTTACTAACGGAGGGAAATCAAATGCAAAACTCATCGCGCGCGCGACAGCATTTGCCTGAACACCGCTGAAAATCAGTCCGTAGGCGATGAGCAAAAAGACGGCGAACAGAACGCCCATCCAGCGCATCCCTAACCCACGCGCCATATACCATGCCGGTCCGCCACGAAACTGCCCATTGACGTCACGTTCTTTATAAAGCTGGGCAAGGGAACATTCGGCAAAAGAGGTCGCCATGCCAATAAATGCGGCAACCCACATCCAGAAAACGGCACCCGGCCCACCTGCGGTGATAGCCAGCGCAACGCCTGCCAGGTTGCCGCTGCCGACACGTGCGGCGAGACTGGTACACAATGATTGAAAAGAAGTTAAACCGCCTCGTTGCGGATGAATGCTATTTTTAAGACTTTTGCCAAACTGACGAATATAGCGAAATTGAACGAACCCAGAACGAAAAGTGAACCAACAGCCTGCGCCGAAGAGCAGGTAGATCATCACTGATCCCCATAGTACGTTGTTAATAAAAGAGAAAAAATCAGGCATTCGTATCCCTCTTGTCGCCGGCGCGCGGTTACATTCCTGTGTAAACGTTACCAATTGATTAAGAATTATATACGATGTGCATTGGTTGATAACGTCTGTGTAGCATACATGAGGTTTTGTTTAAAAATGGCGGGTGATATCAACGCCATGTCAGAAATCCGAAACAGTCTTGCCTGGTGATAACCCTTTTGTCTGCGGTTGCGCTGTCGTTACGTCGTGATATCATCAGGGCAGACCGGTTACATCCCCCTAACAAGCTGTTTAAAGAGAAATACTATCATGACGGACAAATTGACCTCCCTTCGTCAGTACACCACCGTAGTGGCCGACACTGGGGACATCGCGGCAATGAAGCTGTATCAACCGCAGGATGCCACAACCAACCCTTCTCTCATTCTTAACGCAGCGCAAATTCCGGAATACCGTAAGTTGATTGATGATGCTGTCGCCTGGGCGAAACAGCAGAGCAACGATCGCGCGCAGCAGATCGTGGACGCGACCGACAAACTGGCTGTCAATATTGGTCTGGAAATCCTGAAACTGGTTCCGGGCCGTATCTCAACTGAAGTTGATGCGCGTCTCTCCTATGACACCGAAGCGTCAATTGCGAAAGCAAAACGCCTGATTAAGCTCTACAACGATGCAGGTATTAGCAACGATCGTATTCTGATCAAACTGGCTTCTACCTGGCAGGGTATCCGTGCTGCAGAACAGCTGGAAAAAGAAGGTATCAACTGTAACCTGACTCTGCTGTTCTCCTTCGCTCAGGCACGTGCTTGTGCGGAAGCGGGCGTGTTCCTGATTTCTCCGTTTGTTGGCCGTATTCTTGACTGGTACAAAGCCAATACCGATAAGAAAGAGTACGCTCCGGCAGAAGATCCGGGTGTCGTTTCTGTATCTGAAATCTACCAGTACTACAAAGAACACGGTTATGAAACCGTGGTTATGGGCGCAAGCTTCCGTAACATCGGCGAAATTCTGGAACTGGCAGGCTGCGACCGTCTGACCATCGCACCGGCACTGCTGAAAGAGCTGGCTGAGAGCGAAGGGCGCTATCGAACGTAAACTGTCTTACACCGGCGAAGTGAAAGCGCGTCCGGCGCGTATCACTGAGTCCGAGTTCCTGTGGCAGCACAACCAGGATCCAATGGCAGTAGATAAACTGGCGGAAGGTATCCGTAAGTTTGCTGTTGACCAGGAAAAACTGGAAAAAATGATCGGCGACCTGCTGTAATCATTCTTAGCGTGACCGGGAAGTCGGTCACGCTACCTCTTCTGAAGCCTGTCTGTCACTCCCTTCGCAGTGTATCATTCTGTTTAACGAGACTGTTTAAACGGAAAAATCTTGATGAATACTTTACGTATTGGCTTAGTTTCCATCTCTGATCGCGCGTCCAGCGGCGTTTATCAGGATAAAGGCATCCCTGCGCTGGAAGAATGGCTGACATCGGCGCTAACCACGCCGTTTGAACTGGAAACTCGCTTAATCCCCGATGAGCAGGCGATCATTGAGCAAACGTTGTGTGAGCTGGTGGATGAAATGAGTTGCCATCTGGTGCTGACAACCGGCGGTACTGGCCCGGCGCGCCGTGACGTAACGCCCGATGCGACGCTGGCAGTAGCGGACCGCGAGATGCCTGGCTTTGGTGAACAGATGCGCCAGATCAGCCTGCATTTTGTGCCAACTGCGATCCTTTCGCGTCAGGTGGGTGTGATTCGTAAACAGGCACTGATTCTTAATTTACCCGGTCAACCGAAGTCTATTAAAGAGACGCTGGAAGGCGTGAAGGATGCCGAGGGTAAGGTCGTGGTGCACGGTATTTTTGCCAGCGTACCGTACTGCATTCAGTTGCTGGAAGGGCCATATGTTGAAACGGCACCGGAAGTGGTTGCAGCATTCAGACCGAAGAGCGCAAGACGAGAAGTTAGCGAATAAAAAAATCCCCCCAGGCGGGGGGATCAGACTGATGACAAACGCAAAACTGCCTGATGCGCTACGCTTATCAGGCCTACGATCTTCCTGCAATATATTGAATTTGCACGATTTTGTAGGCCTGATAAGGCGTTCACGTCGCTTCCGGCATGAATAAAGCGCACGTTGTCAACAATCTGATATCCCCCGAGCGGGGGATATCAAGCAATTAGTGGGATTCACCAATCGGCAGAACGGTGCGACCAAACTGCTCGTTCAGCACTTCACCCATCGCCAGATAGATTGCGCTGGCACCGCAGATCAGACCAATCCAGCCGGCAAAGTGGATGATCGCGGCGTTGCCGGCAATGTTACCGATCGCCAGCAGGGCAAACAGCACGGTCAGGCTAAAGAAAACGAATTGCAGAACGCGTGCGCCTTTCAGCGTGCCGAAGAACATAAACAGCGTAAACACGCCCCACAGACCCAGGTAGACACCAAGGAACTGCGCATTTGGCGCATCGGTCAGACCCAGTTTCGGCATCAGCAGAATCGCAACCAGCGTCAGCCAGAAAGAACCGTAAGAGGTGAAGGCGGTTAACCCGAAAGTGTTGCCTTTTTTATACTCCAGCAGACCAGCGAAAATTTGCGCGATGCCGCCGTAGAAGATGCCCATGGCAAGAATAATACCGTCCAGAGCGAAATAACCCACGTTGTGCAGGTTAAGTAGAATGGTGGTCATGCCGAAGCCCATCAGGCCCAGCGGTGCCGGATTAGCCAACTTAGTGTTGCCCATAATTCCTCAAAAATCATCATTGAATGAATGGTGAAATAATTTCCCTGAATAACTGTAGTGATTTCAGGGCGCGGCATAATAATCAGCCAATAGAGTAGTGTCCATGATCTTTTGAGGGGAAAATGAAAATTTTCCCCGATGTGAGGGATTAGGCCTGAGTGGCGCTGACAATTCGACGCAGGCAGGCAATTTGCAGGACCGCCGGAATAGTAACGCGATAGGCGCTACCGCTGACAGCTTTAACTCCGTTTAATGCCGCGCCCACCGGGCCTCCTAGCCCCGCGCCGCGCAGCAAACCATGCCCGAGAACGCTCATTGCTGCGTGGGTGCGTAAAATGCGGGTAAGTTGGCTGGAAAGCAGATGCGACACGCCTTTTGCCAATAATTTGTCTTTCATCAGCAGCGGTAATAACTCTTCCAGCTCGTTGACTCTGGCATCGACTGCCTTGAGAAATTCCTGCTTATGTTTCTCGTCCATTTTCTTCCAGGTATTGCGCAGAAATTGCTCCAGTAACTGTTGCTCAATTTCAAACGTAGACATCTCTTTGTCGGCTTTTAGCTTCAGCCGTTTTGAGACGTCGAGCAAAATGGCCCGGTACAGTTTGCCGTGTCCGCGAAGTTTGTTAGCGATACTATCGCCGCCAAAATGCTGTAATTCTCCGGCAATTAGCTGCCAGTTGCGGCGATGTTGCTCGGGATGCCCTTCCATCGATTTGAACAGTTCATTACGCATCAGAACGCTGGAGAGTCGAGTTTTGCCTTTTTCGTTATGGGTGAGCAAACGGGCGAAATTGGTCAGTTGCTCCTCACTACAATGTTGGAGAAAATCCAGATCTGAATCATTCAGGTAATTAACATTCATTTATTGTGGCTTCTCTGTTCAAGCGTTAATCGTCGCCGATAACTTTCAGCGTGGCCATATCGGACGAGTTCACGGTATGACCGGAAAAGGTGATTTTTGACACGCAACGTTTGTTGTCGTTATCGCTGTTAATGTTGATCCAGTTGGTGGTTTGCCCTTCTTTAATTTCGGCGGGAACATTCAGGCTTTGACTGGCGCTACGGGCGGCTTTGAAATAAACCGACGCGCCGCTCAACTGTAAATCGCCGTGGTCGGCGGTGAGTTGGATACGTTTTACGATGCGGCAAACGGGGAGTTTCAGCGCCAGATCGTTGGTTTCGTTACGCGGCATCGCAATGACGCCGAGGATTTTATGGTCGTTAGCTTGCGCCGTGCAGCACAACATAAGGCTAAGTACCAGGCTGGCGGAAATCGTAAAAACGGATTTCATAAAGATTCTCTTAGCGGGGAGCAGTAGGGGATGAATAGCCACTAGTTTACTGCTGACGAAAAGAAGATTCAGGTATGTAATCTTTTCTTTTTATTACAATTTTTTGGTGAATGTCTTGTGTTGAATTCATTCTTTATATGAATGAAAATGCCGTCTGTTTCATGTCTTCTTTGGGCATATCACGAAATTTCTGCGCAAAAGCACAAAAAAATTTTGCATCTCCCCCTTGATGACGTGGGTTACGACCCCATTTAGTAGTCAACCGCAGTGAGTGAGTCTGCAAAAAAATGAAATTGGGCAGTTGAAACCAGACGTTTCGCCCCTATTACAGACTCATACCACATGATGACCGAATATATAGTGGAGACGTTTAGATGGGTAAAATTATTGGTATCGACCTGGGTACTACCAACTCTTGTGTAGCGATTATGGATGGCACCACTCCTCGTGTGCTGGAGAACGCCGAAGGCGATCGCACCACGCCTTCTATCATTGCCTATACCCAGGATGGTGAAACTCTGGTTGGTCAGCCGGCTAAACGTCAGGCAGTGACGAACCCGCAAAACACCCTGTTTGCGATTAAACGCCTGATTGGCCGCCGCTTCCAGGACGAAGAAGTGCAGCGTGATGTTTCCATCATGCCGTTCAAAATTATTGCTGCTGATAACGGCGACGCATGGGTCGAAGTTAAAGGCCAGAAAATGGCACCGCCGCAGATCTCTGCTGAAGTGCTGAAAAAAATGAAGAAAACCGCTGAAGATTACCTGGGTGAACCGGTAACTGAAGCTGTTATCACCGTACCGGCATACTTTAACGATGCTCAGCGTCAGGCAACCAAAGACGCAGGCCGTATCGCTGGTCTGGAAGTAAAACGTATCATCAACGAACCGACCGCAGCTGCGCTGGCTTACGGTCTGGACAAAGGTACTGGTAACCGTACTATCGCGGTTTATGACCTGGGTGGTGGTACTTTCGATATTTCCATTATCGAAATCGACGAAGTTGACGGCGAAAAAACCTTCGAAGTTCTGGCTACCAACGGTGATACCCACCTGGGTGGTGAAGACTTTGACAGCCGCCTGATCAACTACCTGGTTGAAGAATTCAAGAAAGATCAGGGCATTGACCTGCGCAACGACCCGCTGGCAATGCAGCGCCTGAAAGAAGCGGCAGAAAAAGCGAAAATCGAGCTGTCTTCCGCTCAGCAGACCGATGTTAACCTGCCGTACATCACTGCAGATGCGACCGGTCCGAAACACATGAACATCAAAGTGACTCGTGCGAAACTGGAAAGCCTGGTTGAAGATCTGGTAAACCGTTCCATTGAGCCGCTGAAAGTTGCACTGCAGGACGCTGGCCTGTCCGTATCTGATATCGACGACGTTATCCTCGTTGGTGGTCAGACTCGTATGCCAATGGTTCAGAAGAAAGTTGCTGAGTTCTTTGGTAAAGAGCCGCGTAAAGACGTTAACCCGGACGAAGCTGTAGCAATCGGTGCTGCTGTTCAGGGTGGTGTTCTGACTGGTGACGTAAAAGACGTACTGTTGCTGGACGTTACCCCGCTGTCTCTGGGTATTGAAACCATGGGCGGTGTGATGACGACGCTGATCGCGAAAAACACCACTATCCCGACCAAGCACAGCCAGGTGTTCTCTACCGCTGAAGACAACCAGTCTGCGGTAACCATCCATGTGCTGCAGGGTGAACGTAAACGTGCGGCTGATAACAAATCTCTGGGTCAGTTCAACCTGGATGGTATCAACCCGGCACCGCGCGGTATGCCGCAGATCGAAGTTACCTTCGATATCGATGCTGACGGTATCCTGCACGTTTCCGCGAAAGATAAAAACAGCGGTAAAGAGCAGAAGATCACCATCAAGGCGTCTTCTGGTCTGAACGAAGATGAAATCCAGAAAATGGTACGCGACGCAGAAGCTAACGCCGAAGCTGACCGTAAGTTTGAAGAGCTGGTACAGACTCGCAACCAGGGCGACCATCTGCTGCACAGCACCCGTAAGCAGGTTGAAGAAGCAGGCGACAAACTGCCGGCTGACGACAAAACTGCTATCGAGTCTGCGCTGACTGCACTGGAAACTGCTCTGAAAGGTGAAGACAAAGCCGCTATCGAAGCGAAAATGCAGGAACTGGCACAGGTTTCCCAGAAACTGATGGAAATCGCCCAGCAGCAACATGCCCAGCAGCAGACTGCCGGTGCTGATGCTTCTGCAAACAACGCGAAAGATGACGATGTTGTCGACGCCGAGTTTGAAGAAGTCAAAGACAAAAAATAATCGCCCTATAAACGGGTAATTATACTGACACGGGCGAAGGGGAATTTCCTCTCCGCCCGTGCATTCATCTAGGGGCAATTAAAAAAAGATGGCTAAGCAAGATTATTACGAGATTTTAGGCGTTTCCAAAACAGCGGAAGAGCGTGAAATCAAAAAGGCCTACAAACGCCTGGCCATGAAATACCACCCGGACCGTAACCAGGGTGACAAAGAGGCCGAGGCGAAATTTAAAGAGATCAAGGAAGCTTATGAAGTTCTGACCGACTCGCAAAAACGTGCGGCATACGATCAGTATGGTCATGCGGCGTTTGAGCAAGGCGGCATGGGCGGCGGCGGTTTTGGCGGCGGCGCAGACTTCAGCGATATTTTTGGTGACGTTTTCGGCGATATTTTTGGCGGTGGGCGTGGTCGTCAACGTGCGGCGCGCGGTGCTGATTTACGCTATAACATGGAGCTCACCCTCGAAGAAGCTGTACGTGGCGTGACCAAAGAGATCCGCATTCCGACTCTGGAAGAGTGTGATGTTTGCCACGGTAGCGGTGCAAAACCAGGTACGCAGCCGCAGACCTGTCCGACCTGTCATGGTTCTGGTCAGGTGCAGATGCGCCAGGGCTTCTTTGCCGTGCAGCAGACCTGTCCACACTGTCAGGGCCGCGGTACGCTGATCAAAGATCCGTGCAACAAATGTCATGGTCATGGTCGTGTTGAGCGCAGCAAAACGCTGTCCGTTAAAATCCCGGCAGGGGTGGACACCGGGGACCGCATCCGTCTTGCGGGCGAAGGTGAAGCGGGCGAACACGGCGCACCGGCAGGCGATCTGTACGTTCAGGTACAGGTTAAACAGCACCCGATTTTCGAGCGTGAAGGCAACAACCTGTATTGCGAAGTCCCGATCAACTTCGCTATGGCTGCGCTGGGTGGCGAAATCGAAGTGCCGACCCTTGATGGTCGCGTCAAACTGAAAGTGCCTGGCGAAACCCAGACCGGTAAGTTGTTCCGTATGCGCGGTAAAGGCGTCAAGTCTGTCCGCGGCGGTGCGCAAGGTGACTTGCTGTGCCGCGTTGTTGTCGAAACACCGGTAGGCCTGAACGAGAAGCAGAAACAGCTGCTGCAAGAGCTGCAAGAAAGCTTCGGTGGCCCAACCGGCGAGCACAACAGCCCGCGCTCAAAGAGCTTCTTTGATGGCGTGAAGAAGTTTTTCGACGACCTGACTCGCTAACCTCCCCAAACGCCTGCCCGTGGGCAGGCCAGGGTAAAAAATAGGGTGCGTTGAAGATATGCGAGCACCTGTAAAGTGGCGGGGATCGCTCCCCGCCGTTGCTCTTACTCGGATTCGTAAGCCGTGAAAACAGCAACCTCCGTCTGGCCAGTTCGGATGTGAACCTCACAGAGGTCTTTTCTCGTTACCAGCGCCGCCACTACGGCGGTGATACAGATGACGATCAGGGCGACAATCATCGCCTTATGCTGCTTCATTGCTCTCTTCTCCTTGACCTTACGGTCAGTAAGAGGCACTCTACATGTGTTCTGCATATAGGGGGCCTCGGGTTGATGGTAAAATATCACTCGGGGCTTTTCTCTATCTGCCATCCAGCTAATGCCTGAGACAGACAGCCTCAAGCACCCGCCGCTATTATACCGCTCTCTTTAACCCACTCTGTTTTATCGATTCTAATCCTGAAGACGCCTCGCATTTTTATGGCGTAATTTTTTAGGGATTTAATTATTTAGCTTTAATTTATCTCTTTATTGCAATTATTGACGACAAGCTGGATTATTTTTGAAATATTGTCCTAACAAACAATGTCGACTGACAACAAATTAATTATTACTTTTCCGAATTAATCCCTCAGAAATCTTGACCTTAAGCTATGATTATCATGGTTTGAGGTCATCAGCCACCGCTTTCGAGCGCCAAAAACACTTCCTCTGCTGGTGACTTAATCTTCTTTATAGCTCGTAAAAAGCGAATTATTCCTACACTATAATCTGATTTTAACGATGATTCGTGCAGAGTAAAATAGTTAAAACGATCTATTCACCTGAAAGAGAAATAAAAAGTGAAACATCTGCATCGATTCTTTAGCAGTGATGCCTCGGGAGGCATTATTCTCATCATTGCCGCTGTTCTGGCGATGATTATGGCCAATAGCGGCGCAACCAGTGGATGGTATCACGACTTTCTTGAGACGCCGGTTCAGCTCCGGGTAGGTTCTCTTGAAATCAATAAAAACATGCTGTTATGGATAAATGACGCGCTAATGGCGATATTTTTCCTGTTAGTTGGTCTGGAAGTTAAACGCGAGCTGATGCAAGGATCGCTGGCCAGCTTGCGCCAGGCTGCGTTTCCGGTTATTGCCGCAATCGGCGGGATGATTGTCCCGGCATTGCTCTATTTGGCCTTTAACTACGCCGATCCTATCACACGTGAAGGGTGGGCAATCCCGGCTGCGACTGACATTGCCTTTGCCCTTGGTGTGCTGGCGTTATTGGGAAGTCGTGTACCGTTAGCACTGAAGATCTTTCTGATGGCGCTGGCTATTATCGACGATCTTGGAGCCATCATAATCATCGCCTTGTTTTACACTAATGACTTGTCGATGGCCTCTCTTGGCGTTGCAGCTGTAGCAATTGCGGTGCTCGCGGTGCTCAACATTTGTGGTGTTCGCCGTACGGGAGTTTATATTCTGGTCGGCGTGGTGCTGTGGACCGCAGTGTTGAAATCAGGTGTCCACGCAACGCTGGCAGGTGTCATTGTCGGTTTCTTTATTCCATTGAAAGAGAAGCATGGCCGTTCTCCGGCTAAGCGCCTGGAGCATGTATTGCATCCGTGGGTGGCTTATCTGATTTTGCCGCTGTTTGCTTTTGCCAATGCCGGCGTTTCTCTGCAAGGCGTGACGTTGGATGGCCTGACCTCCATCCTGCCATTAGGGATCATCGCCGGTTTGCTGATTGGCAAGCCGTTGGGTATTAGTTTGTTCTGCTGGTTGGCGCTGCGTTTGAAACTGGCCCATTTGCCAGAGGGAACCACTTATCAGCAAATTATGGCGGTTGGGATCTTGTGCGGTATCGGTTTTACTATGTCTATCTTTATCGCCAGCCTGGCTTTTGGTAGCGTAGATCCAGAACTGATTAACTGGGCTAAATTGGGCATTCTGGTTGGCTCAATCTCTTCGGCGGTAATTGGATATAGCTGGTTACGCATTCGTTTACGTCCATCAGTTTGACAGGACGATGTACCGGGGAGCCATAAATGGCTCCCTTTTCATTCTTATCAGGGAGAGAAATGAGCATGTCTCATATCAATTACAACCACTTGTATTACTTCTGGCATGTCTACAAAGAAGGTTCTGTGGTTGGCGCAGCGGAGGCGCTTTATTTAACACCACAAACCATTACCGGGCAGATCCGGGCGCTGGAAGAGCGTCTGCAAGGGAAACTATTTAAGCGTAAAGGACGTGGTCTGGAACCCAGCGAACTGGGGGAACTGGTCTATCGCTACGCCGATAAAATGTTCACATTAAGCCAGGAAATGCTGGATATCGTCAACTATCGCAAAGAGTCCAACTTATTGTTTGATGTTGGTGTGGCAGATGCACTTTCCAAACGCCTGGTCAGCAGTGTTCTGGATGCCGCAGTTGTGGAAGACGAGCAGATCCATCTACGCTGTTTCGAATCGACGCACGAGATGCTTTTAGAGCAGTTGAGTCAGCATAAACTGGATATGATCATCTCTGACTGTCCGATCGATTCCACTCAGCAGGAAGGGCTGTTTTCCATGAAAATTGGCGAGTGTGGTGTCAGTTTCTGGTGCACTAACCCGCTGCCAGAAAAGCCGTTTCCTGCCTGTCTGGAAGAGCGTCGCTTACTTATTCCGGGGCGTCGCTCAATGTTGGGACGCAAGCTATTAAACTGGTTTAACTCTCAGGGCTTAAACGTTGAAATTCTGGGGGAGTTTGATGATGCGGCGTTGATGAAAGCCTTTGGGGCAACGCATAACGCTATTTTCGTTGCACCTTCGCTGTACGCCAATGATTTTTATAATGATAACTCGGTTGTGGAGATAGGGCGAGTTGAGAACGTCATGGAAGAGTACCACGCCATTTTTGCCGAAAGGATGATTCAACACCCTGCGGTACAGCGTATTTGCAATGCCGATTACTCTGCGCTGTTTATGCCTGTCGCGAAATAACCATTTGTACTTTGCAGGCTGCAGTTTGGGCCTGCAGACATAAAAAAACCCGCTTGCGCGGGCTTTTTTTACAAAGCTGACAACAAAAGGCGATTAAGCCAGTTTGTTGATCTGTGCAGTCAGGTTAGCCTTATGACGTGCAGCTTTGTTTTTGTGGATCAGACCTTTAGCAGCCTGACGGTCCACGATCGGTTGCATTTCGTTAAATGCTTTCAGTGCAGCAGCTTTGTCGCCAGCTTCGATAGCTGCGTATACTTTCTTGATGAAAGTACGCATCATAGAGCGACGGCTTGCGTTGTGCTTACGAGCCTTTTCAGACTGAATGGCGCGCTTCTTAGCTGATTTGATATTAGCCAAGGTCCAACTCCCAAATGTGTTCTATATGGACAATTCAAAGGCCGAGGAATATGCCCTTTTAGCCTTCTTTTGTCAATGGATTTGTGCAAATAAGCGCCGTTAATGTGCCGGCGCTCGTTACGTAGTGATGGCGCAGGATTCTACCAGCTTGCGGGGTGTGAATACAGCTTTTCCGCGATAAAAATTGCATCAGGCCGTGAGTTTCTGCCCGTGATTTGCGCCATGGCAATGAAAAGCCACTTCTTTCTGATTTCGGTACTCAATCGCCGGTTAACCTTGACCGCTGTACAAGGTATACTCGGACGATTTTCACTGTTTTGAGCCAGACATGAAGCTGATACGCGGCATACATAATCTCAGCCAGGCCCCGCAAGAAGGGTGTGTGCTGACTATTGGTAATTTCGACGGCGTGCATCGCGGTCATCGCGCGTTGTTACAGGGCTTGCAGGAAGAAGGGCGCAGGCGAAACTTACCGGTGATGGTGATGCTTTTTGAACCTCAACCACTGGAACTGTTTGCTACCGATAAAGCCCCGGCAAGACTGACCCGACTGCGGGAAAAACTGCGCTACCTTGCAGAGTGTGGCGTAGATTACGTGCTGTGCGTGCGTTTCGACAGGCGCTTTGCGGCGCTGACTGCGCAAAACTTTATCAGCGATCTTCTGGTGAAGCATTTGCGGGTAAAATTTCTCGCCGTGGGTGACGATTTCCGCTTTGGCGCTGGTCGTGAAGGCGATTTCTTGTTATTACAGAAAGCTGGCGTGGAATACGGTTTTGACATTACCAGTACGCAAACTTTTTGCGAAGGTGGCGTGCGTATCAGCAGCACCGCTGTGCGTCAGGCACTGGCAGACGATAATCTGGCTCTGGCAGAAAGTTTACTGGGGCACCCGTTTGCCATCTCCGGGCGTGTGGTCCACGGTGATGAATTAGGGCGCACTATAGGTTTCCCGACGGCGAATGTACCGCTACGCCGTCAGGTTTCCCCGGTGAAAGGGGTTTATGCGGTAGAAGTGCTGGGTCTCGGTGAAAAGCCGTTACCCGGCGTGGCAAACATCGGAACACGCCCAACGGTTGCCGGTATTCGCCAGCAGCTGGAAGTGCATTTGTTAGATGTTGCAATGGACCTTTACGGTCGCCATATACAAGTAGTGCTGCGTAAAAAAATAACGCAATGAGCAGCGATTTGCGTCGCTGGACGAACTGAAAGCGCAGATTGCGCGTGATGAATTAACCGCCCGCGAATTTTTTGGGCTAACAAAACCGGCTTAAGCCTGTTATGTAATCAAACCGAAATACGGAACCGAGAATCTGATGAGTGACTATAAATCAACCCTGAATTTGCCGGAAACAGGGTTCCCGATGCGTGGCGATCTCGCCAAGCGCGAACCGGGAATGCTGGCGCGTTGGACTGATGATGATCTGTACGGCATCATCCGTGCGGCTAAAAAAGGCAAAAAAACCTTCATTCTGCATGATGGCCCTCCTTATGCGAATGGCAGCATTCATATTGGTCACTCGGTTAACAAGATTCTGAAAGACATTATCGTGAAGTCCAAAGGGCTTTCCGGTTATGACTCGCCGTATGTGCCTGGCTGGGACTGCCACGGTCTGCCGATCGAGCTGAAAGTAGAGCAAGAATACGGTAAGCCGGGTGAGAAATTCACCGCCGCCGAGTTCCGCGCCAAGTGCCGCGAATACGCGGCGACCCAGGTTGACGGTCAACGCAAAGACTTTATCCGTCTGGGCGTGCTGGGCGACTGGTCGCACCCGTACCTGACCATGGACTTCAAAACTGAAGCCAACATCATCCGCGCGCTGGGCAAAATCATCGGCAACGGTCACCTGCACAAAGGCGCGAAGCCGGTACACTGGTGCGTTGACTGCCGTTCTGCACTGGCAGAAGCGGAAGTTGAGTATTACGACAAAACTTCTCCGTCCATCGACGTCGCTTTCCAGGCGGTCGATCAGGATGCGCTGAAAGCAAAATTTGGTGTCAGCAACGTTAACGGCCCAATCTCGCTGGTGATCTGGACTACCACGCCGTGGACTCTGCCTGCAAACCGCGCAATCTCTATTGCACCGGATTTCGACTATGCGCTGGTGCAGATCGACGGTCAGGCCGTTATTCTGGCGAAAGATCTGGTTGAAAGCGTAATGCAGCGTATCGGCGTGACCGATTACACCATTCTCGGCACGGTAAAAGGTGCGGAGCTTGAACTGCTGCGCTTTACCCATCCGTTTATGGGCTTCGACGTTCCGGCAATCCTCGGCGATCACGTTACCCTGGATGCTGGTACCGGTGCCGTTCACACCGCGCCTGGCCACGGTCCGGACGACTATGTGATTGGCCAGAAATACGGTCTGGAAACCGCTAACCCGGTTGGCCCGGACGGCACTTATCTGCCGGGCACTTACCCGACGCTGGATGGCGTGAACGTCTTCAAAGCGAACGACATCGTCGTTGCGCTGCTGCAGGAAAAAGGCGCGCTGTTGCACGTTGAGAAAATGCAGCACAGCTATCCGTGCTGCTGGCGTCACAAAACGCCGATCATCTTCCGCGCGACGCCGCAGTGGTTCGTCAGCATGGATCAAAAAGGTCTGCGTGCGCAGTCACTGAAAGAGATCAAAGGCGTGCAGTGGATCCCGGACTGGGGCCAGGCACGTATCGAGTCGATGGTTGCTAACCGTCCTGATTGGTGTATCTCCCGTCAGCGCACCTGGGGCGTACCGATGTCACTGTTCGTGCACAAAGACACGGAAGAGCTGCATCCGTGTACCCTCGAACTGATGGAAGAAGTGGCTAAACGCGTTGAAGTTGACGGCATCCAGGCTTGGTGGGATCTCGATGCGAAAGAGATCCTCGGCGACGAAGCTGACCAGTACGTGAAAGTGCCGGATACTCTCGACGTATGGTTTGACTCCGGATCTACCCACTCTTCCGTTGTTGACGTGCGTCCTGAATTTGCCGGTCACGCAGCGGATATGTATCTGGAAGGTTCTGACCAGCACCGTGGTTGGTTCATGTCTTCCCTGATGATCTCCACCGCGATGAAGGGCAAAGCGCCGTATCGTCAGGTACTGACCCACGGCTTTACCGTGGATGGTCAGGGTCGCAAGATGTCTAAATCCATCGGCAACACCGTTTCGCCGCAGGATGTGATGAACAAACTGGGCGCGGATATTCTGCGTCTGTGGGTGGCATCAACTGACTACACCGGTGAAATGGCCGTTTCTGACGAGATCCTGAAACGTGCTGCCGACAGCTATCGTCGTATCCGTAACACCGCACGCTTCCTGCTGGCAAACCTCAATGGTTTCGATCCGGCAAAAGATATGGTGAAACCGGAAGAGATGGTGGTACTGGATCGCTGGGCCGTAGGTTGTGCGAAAGCGGCACAGGAAGACATCCTCAAGGCGTACGAAGCATACGATTTCCACGAAGTGGTACAGCGTCTGATGCGCTTCTGCTCCGTTGAGATGGGATCCTTCTACCTCGATATCATCAAAGACCGTCAGTACACCGCCAAAGCGGACAGCGTGGCGCGTCGTAGCTGCCAGACTGCGCTGTATCACATCGCTGAAGCGCTGGTGCGCTGGATGGCACCAATCCTCTCCTTCACCGCTGATGAAGTGTGGGGCTACCTGCCGGGCGAACGTGAAAAATACGTCTTCACCGGCGAGTGGTACGAAGGCCTGTTTGGTCTGGCAGACAGTGAAGCGATGAACGATGCGTTCTGGGACGAGCTGTTGAAAGTGCGTGGCGAAGTGAACAAAGTCATTGAGCAAGCGCGTGCCGACAAGAAAGTGGGCGGCTCGCTGGAAGCTGCAGTGACGCTGTATGCAGAACCGGAACTGGCGGCGAAACTGACCGCGCTGGGCGATGAATTACGATTTGTCCTGTTGACCTCCGGCGCTACCGTTGCAGACTATAACGACGCACCTGCTGATGCTCAGCAGAGCGAAGTACTCAAAGGGCTGAAAGTCGCGTTGAGTAAAGCCGAAGGTGAGAAGTGCCCACGCTGCTGGCACTACACCCAGGATGTCGGCAAGGTGGCGGAACACGCAGAAATCTGCGGCCGCTGTGTCAGCAACGTCGCCGGTGACGGTGAAAAACGTAAGTTTGCCTGATGAGTCAATCGATCTGTTCAACAGGGCTACGCTGGCTGTGGCTGGTGGTAGTCGTGCTGATTATCGATCTGGGCAGCAAATACCTGATCCTCCAGAACTTTGCTCTGGGGGATACGGTCCCGCTGTTCCCGTCGCTTAATCTGCATTATGCGCGTAACTATGGCGCGGCGTTTAGTTTCCTTGCCGATAGCGGCGGCTGGCAGCGTTGGTTCTTTGCCGGTATAGCGATTGGTATTAGCGTGATCCTGGTGGTGATGATGTATCGCTCGAAGGCCACGCAAAAGCTAAACAATATCGCTTACGCGCTGATTATTGGCGGCGCGCTGGGCAATCTGTTCGACCGCCTGTGGCACGGCTTCGTTGTCGATATGATCGACTTCTACGTCGGCGACTGGCACTTCGCCACCTTCAACCTTGCCGATACTGCCATTTGTGTCGGTGCGGCACTGATTGTGCTGGAAGGTTTTTTGCCTTCTAAAGCGAAAAAACAATAATAAACCCTGCCGGATGCGATGCTGACGCATCTTATCCGGCCTACAGATTGCTGCGAAATCGTAGGCCGCATCCGGCAAAAATCCTCAAAATATAAGAGCAAACCTGCATGTCTGAATCTGTACAGAGCAATAGCGCCGTCCTGGTGCACTTCACGCTAAAACTCGATGATGGCACCACCGCCGAGTCTACCCGCAACAACGGTAAACCGGCGCTGTTCCGCCTGGGCGATGCTTCTCTTTCCGAAGGGCTGGAGCAACACCTGCTGGGGCTGAAAGTGGGCGATAAAACCACCTTCTCGCTGGAGCCTGATGCGGCGTTTGGCGTGCCGTCACCGGACCTGATTCAGTACTTCTCCCGCCGTGAATTTATGGATGCAGGCGAGCCAGAAATTGGCGCAATCATGCTTTTTACCGCAATGGATGGCAGTGAGATGCCTGGTGTGATCCGCGAAATTAACGGCGACTCTATTACCGTTGATTTCAACCATCCGCTGGCCGGGCAGACCGTTCATTTTGATATTGAAGTGCTGGAAATCGATCCGGCACTGGAGGCGTAACATGCAGATCCTGTTGGCCAACCCGCGTGGTTTTTGTGCCGGGGTAGACCGCGCTATCAGCATTGTTGAAAACGCGCTGGCCATTTACGGCGCACCGATATATGTCCGTCACGAAGTGGTGCATAACCGCTACGTGGTCGATAGCCTGCGCGAGCGTGGGGCTATCTTTATTGAGCAGATTAGCGAAGTGCCAGACGGCGCGATCCTGATTTTCTCCGCACACGGTGTTTCTCAGGCGGTACGTAACGAAGCGAAAAGCCGTGATTTGACGGTATTTGACGCCACCTGTCCGCTGGTGACCAAAGTGCATATGGAAGTCGCGCGCGCCAGCCGTCGTGGCGAAGAATCTATTCTCATCGGTCACGCCGGGCACCCGGAAGTGGAAGGGACAATGGGTCAGTACAGCAACCCGGAAGGGGGAATGTATCTGGTCGAATCGCCAGACGATGTGTGGAAACTGACGGTCAAAAACGAAGAGAAACTCTCCTTTATGACCCAGACCACGCTATCGGTGGATGACACGTCTGATGTGATCGACGCGCTGCGTAAACGCTTCCCGAAAATTGTCGGTCCGCGCAAAGATGATATCTGCTATGCCACCACCAACCGTCAGGAAGCGGTACGCGCTCTGGCAGAACAGGCGGAAGTTGTGCTGGTGGTCGGTTCGAAAAACTCCTCCAACTCCAACCGTCTGGCGGAGCTGGCCCAGCGTATGGGCAAACGCGCGTTTTTGATTGACGATGCGAAAGATATCCAGGAAGAATGGGTCAAAGACGTGAAATGCGTCGGTGTGACAGCTGGTGCATCAGCTCCGGATATTCTGGTGCAGAATGTGGTGGCACGTTTGCAACAGCTGGGCGGTGGTGAAGCCATTCCGCTGGAAGGCCGTGAAGAAAACATTGTTTTCGAAGTGCCGAAAGAGCTGCGTGTCGATATTCGTGAAGTCGATTAAGTCATTAGCAGCCTAAGTTATGCGAAAATGCCGGTCTTGTTACCGGCATTTTTTATGGAGAAAACATGCGTTTACCTATCTTCCTCGATACTGACCCCGGCATTGACGATGCCGTCGCCATTGCCGCCGCGATTTTTGCCCCCGAGCTCGACCTGCAACTGATGACCACCGTCGCGGGTAATGTCTCGGTTGAGAAAACTACCCGCAACGCCCTGCAACTGCTGCATTTCTGGAATGCGGAGATTCCGCTCGCCCAGGGAGCCGCTGTGCCGCTGGTACGCGCACCGCGTAATGCAGCTTCTGTGCACGGTGAATCGGGAATGGCTGGCTACGACTTTGTCGAGCACAACAGAAGCCCACTGGACAAACCCGCATTTCTGGCGATTCGTGATGCCCTGCTGCGTGCGCCTGAGCCTGTTACTCTGGTAGCCATCGGCCCGTTAACCAACATTGCGCTGTTACTTTCACAATGCCCGGAATGCAAACCGCATATTCGCCGTCTGGTGATCATGGGTGGTTCTGCCGGTCGCGGCAACTGCACACCAAACGCCGAGTTTAATATCGCTGCCGATCCAGAAGCGGCAGCCTGTGTCTTCCGTAGCGGCATCGAAATCGTCATGTGCGGTCTGGATGTCACCAATCAGGCGGTGTTAACTCCTGATTATCTTGCTACATTGCCGGAGTTGAATCGCACCGGAAAAATGCTTCATGCACTGTTTAGCCACTACCGTAGCGGCAGTATGCAAAGCGGTCTGCGTATGCACGATCTCTGCGCCATTGCCTGGCTGGTGCGCCCGGACTTATTCACTCTCAAGCCGTGTTTTGTGGCGGTAGAAACGCAGGGCGAATTTACCTCAGGTACTACGGTTGTTGATATCGACGGTTGCCTGGGCAAACCAGCCAATGTACAGGTGGCATTGGATCTGAATGTAAAAGGCTTCCAGCAGTGGGTAGCTGAGGTGCTGGCTCTGGTGCCATAACCTGTCACATGTTATCGGCATGCAGTCATTCATCGACTCATGCCTTTCACTGATATCCCTCCCTGTTTATCATTAATTTCTAATTATCTGCGTTTTTGGCTGGCGGCGTAGCGATGCGCTGGTTACTCTGAAAACGGTCTATGCAAATTAACAAAAGAGAATAGCTATGCATGATGCAAACATCCGCGTTGCCATCGCGGGAGCCGGGGGGGCGTATGGGCCGCCAGTTGATTCAGGCGGCGCTGGCATTAGAAGGCGTGCAGCTGGGCGCGGCGCTGGAGCGCGAAGGATCTTCTTTACTGGGCAGCGACGCTGGTGAACTGGCCGGAGTCGGAAAAACAGGCGTTACCGTGCAAAGCAGCCTCGACGCGGTAAAAGATGATTTTGATGTGTTTATCGATTTTACCCGTCCGGAAGGTACGCTGAACCATCTCGCTTTTTGTCGCCAGCATGGCAAAGGGATGGTGATTGGTACAACGGGTTTTGATGACGCAGGCAAACAAGCGATTCGTGACGCTGCTACAGATATTGCGATTGTCTTTGCCGCCAATTTTAGCGTTGGCGTTAACGTCATGCTTAAGCTGTTGGAGAAAGCCGCTCAGGTAATGGGTGACTACACCGATATTGAAATTATCGAAGCACATCATAGACATAAAGTCGATGCGCCGTCAGGCACTGCGCTGGCAATGGGGGAGGCGATTGCCCACGCTCTTGATAAAGACCTGAAAGATTGCGCGGTCTACAGTCGTGAAGGCCATACTGGTGAACGTGTTCCTGGCACCATTGGTTTTGCCACTGTACGTGCGGGTGACATCGTGGGTGAACATACCGCCATGTTCGCCGATATCGGCGAACGTCTGGAGATTACCCATAAGGCGTCCAGCCGCATGACATTTGCTAACGGTGCGGTAAGATCGGCATTGTGGCTAAATGGCAAGGAAAATGGTCTTTTTGATATGCGAGATGTGCTTGATCTCAATAGATTATAACCACATAACATTTGTGTTGATGCAAAAATAACATATCCAATCTATTGATTATAAAGGGCTTTAATTTTTGGCCCTTTTATTTTTCTTGTTTCGTTTATTAATAATTAAAAAATGGCTAAAAATTAAAGTTTAGTTGCCTGTTTTTGTTGTTTTAATGTAAATTTTGACCATCTGGTCCACTTTTTTCTAAGGGTTTTGGTTTTATGCAATTTTCTTGCTGCGCAAGCGTTTTCCAGAACGGGTTAGATGATGTTTTTGCCGCTTAATGCCTGTAAAACATGCATGAGCCACAAAATAATATAAAAAATCCCGCCATTAAGTTGACTTTTAGCGCCCATATCTCCAGAATGCCGCCGTTTGCCAGAAATTCGTCGGTAAGCAGATTTGCATTGATTTACGTCATCATTGTGAATTAATATGCAAATAAAGTGAGTGAATATTCTCTGGAGGGTGTTTTGATTAAGTCAGCGCTATTGGTTCTGGAAGACGGAACCCAGTTTCACGGTCGGGCCATAGGGGCAACAGGTTCGGCGGTTGGGGAAGTCGTTTTCAATACTTCAATGACCGGTTATCAAGAAATCCTCACTGATCCTTCCTATTCTCGTCAAATCGTTACTCTTACTTATCCCCATATTGGCAATGTCGGCACTAATGACGCCGATGAAGAATCCTCTCAGGTACATGCACAAGGTCTGGTGATTCGCGACCTGCCGCTGATTGCCAGCAACTTCCGCAACACCGAAGACCTCTCTTCTTACCTGAAACGCCATAACATCGTGGCGATTGCCGATATCGATACCCGTAAGCTGACGCGTTTACTGCGCGAGAAAGGCGCACAGAATGGCTGCATTATCGCGGGCGATAACCCGGATGCGGCGCTGGCGTTAGAAAAAGCCCGCGCGTTCCCAGGTCTGAACGGCATGGATCTGGCAAAAGAAGTGACCACCGCAGAAGCCTATAGCTGGACACAAGGGAACTGGACGCTGACCGGAGGCCTGCCAGAAGCGAAAAAAGAAGACGAGCTGCCGTTCCACGTTGTGGCTTATGACTTTGGTGCCAAGCGCAACATCCTGCGGATGCTGGTGGACAGAGGCTGTCGCCTGACCATCGTTCCGGCGCAAACTTCTGCGGAAGATGTGCTGAAAATGAATCCAGACGGCATCTTCCTCTCCAACGGTCCTGGCGACCCTGCCCCGTGTGATTACGCCATTACCGCCATCCAGAAATTCCTCGAAACCGACATCCCGGTATTCGGCATCTGCCTCGGTCATCAGCTGCTGGCGCTGGCGAGCGGTGCGAAGACCATCAAAATGAAATTTGGTCACCACGGCGGCAACCATCCGGTTAAAGATGTGGAGAAAAACGTGGTGATGATCACCGCCCAGAACCACGGTTTTGCGGTGGACGAAGCAACATTACCTGCAAACCTGCGTGTCACGCATAAATCCCTGTTCGACGGTACGTTACAGGGGATTCATCGCACCGATAAACCGGCGTTCAGCTTCCAGGGGCACCCTGAAGCCAGCCCTGGTCCGCACGACGCAGCGCCGTTGTTCGACCACTTTATCGAGTTAATTGAGCAGTACCGTAAAACCGCTAAGTAATCAGGAGTAAAAGAGCCATGCCAAAACGTACAGATATAAAAAGTATCCTGATTCTGGGTGCGGGCCCGATTGTTATCGGTCAGGCGTGTGAGTTTGACTACTCTGGCGCGCAAGCATGTAAAGCCCTGCGCGAAGAAGGTTACCGCGTCATTCTGGTGAACTCCAACCCGGCGACCATCATGACCGACCCGGAAATGGCTGATGCGACCTACATCGAGCCGATTCACTGGGAAGTGGTACGTAAGATTATTGAAAAAGAGCGCCCGGATGCGGTGCTGCCAACGATGGGCGGCCAGACGGCGCTGAACTGTGCGCTGGAGCTGGAGCGTCAGGGGGTGCTGGAAGAGTTCGGCGTCACCATGATTGGTGCCACTGCCGATGCGATTGATAAAGCAGAAGACCGCCGTCGTTTCGACGTAGCGATGAAGAAAATCGGTCTGGAAACTGCGCGTTCCGGTATCGCGCACACGATGGAAGAAGCGCTGGCGGTTGCCGCTGACGTGGGCTTCCCGTGCATTATTCGCCCATCCTTCACAATGGGCGGTAGCGGTGGCGGTATCGCTTATAACCGCGAAGAGTTTGAAGAAATTTGCGCCCGCGGTCTGGATCTCTCCCCAACCAAAGAGCTGCTGATTGATGAGTCGCTGATCGGCTGGAAAGAGTACGAGATGGAAGTGGTGCGTGATAAAAACGACAACTGCATCATCGTCTGCTCTATCGAAAACTTTGATGCGATGGGCATCCACACCGGTGACTCCATCACTGTCGCGCCAGCCCAAACGCTGACCGACAAAGAATATCAAATCATGCGTAATGCCTCGATGGCGGTGCTGCGTGAAATCGGCGTTGAAACCGGTGGTTCCAACGTTCAGTTTGCGGTGAACCCGAAAAACGGTCGTCTGATTGTTATCGAAATGAACCCGCGCGTGTCGCGTTCTTCGGCGCTGGCGTCGAAAGCGACCGGCTTCCCGATTGCTAAAGTGGCGGCGAAACTGGCGGTGGGTTACACCCTCGACGAGCTGATGAACGACATCACTGGCGGGCGTACTCCGGCCTCCTTTGAGCCGTCCATCGACTACGTGGTCACCAAAATTCCTCGCTTCAACTTCGAGAAATTCGCTGGTGCGAACGACCGTCTGACCACTCAGATGAAATCGGTTGGCGAAGTGATGGCGATTGGCCGCACGCAGCAGGAATCCCTGCAAAAAGCGCTGCGCGGCCTGGAAGTCGGTGCGACTGGCTTTGACCCGAAAGTGAGCCTGGACGACCCGGAAGCGCTGACCAAAATCCGCCGCGAACTGAAAGATGCTGGCGCAGAGCGTATCTGGTACATCGCCGATGCCTTCCGCGCGGGCCTGTCTGTGGACGGCGTCTTCAACCTGACCAACATTGACCGTTGGTTCCTGGTACAGATTGAAGAACTGGTGCGTCTGGAAGAGAAAGTCGCAGAAGTGGGCATCACTGGCCTGAACGCTGACTTCCTGCGCCAGTTGAAACGTAAAGGCTTTGCCGATGCGCGTCTGGCAAAACTCGCGGGCGTACGCGAAGCGGAAATCCGTAAGCTGCGTGACCAGTATGACCTGCACCCGGTCTACAAGCGCGTGGATACCTGTGCGGCAGAGTTTGCCACCGACACCGCTTACATGTACTCCACTTATGAAGAAGAGTGCGAAGCGAATCCGTCTACCGACCGTGAAAAAATCATGGTGCTTGGCGGCGGCCCGAACCGTATCGGTCAGGGTATCGAATTCGACTACTGCTGCGTACACGCCTCGCTGGCGCTGCGTGAAGACGGTTACGAAACCATTATGGTTAACTGTAACCCGGAAACCGTCTCCACCGACTACGACACTTCCGACCGCCTCTACTTCGAGCCGGTAACTCTGGAAGATGTGCTGGAAATCGTGCGTATTGAGAAGCCAAAAGGCGTTATCGTTCAGTACGGCGGTCAGACCCCGCTGAAACTGGCGCGCGCGCTGGAAGCTGCTGGCGTACCGGTTATTGGTACCAGCCCGGATGCCATCGACCGTGCGGAAGACCGTGAACGCTTCCAGCACGCAGTTGACCGTCTGAAACTGAAGCAACCGGCGAACGCCACCGTTACCGCTATTGAAATGGCGGTTGAGAAGGCAAAAGAGATTGGCTACCCGCTGGTGGTGCGCCCGTCTTACGTTCTCGGCGGTCGGGCGATGGAAATCGTCTATGACGAAGCTGACCTGCGTCGCTACTTCCAGACGGCGGTCAGCGTGTCTAACGATGCGCCAGTGTTGCTGGATCACTTCCTCGATGACGCGGTAGAAGTGGATGTGGACGCCATCTGCGACGGCGAAATGGTGCTGATTGGCGGCATTATGGAGCACATCGAGCAGGCGGGCGTGCACTCCGGTGACTCCGCATGTTCTCTGCCAGCCTACACCTTAAGTCAGGAAATTCAGGATGTGATGCGCCAGCAGGTGCAGAAACTGGCCTTCGAATTGCAGGTGCGCGGCCTGATGAACGTGCAGTTTGCGGTGAAAAACAACGAAGTTTACCTGATTGAAGTTAACCCGCGTGCGGCGCGTACCGTTCCGTTCGTCTCCAAAGCCACCGGCGTGCCGCTGGCAAAAGTGGCGGCGCGCGTGATGGCAGGCAAATCGCTGGCTGAGCAGGGCGTGACTAAAGAAGTCATCCCGCCGTACTACTCGGTGAAAGAAGTGGTGCTGCCGTTCAACAAATTCCCGGGCGTTGACCCGCTGTTAGGGCCAGAAATGCGCTCCACCGGGGAAGTGATGGGCGTGGGTCGCACCTTCGCTGAAGCGTTCGCCAAAGCGCAGCTGGGCAGTAACTCCACCATGAAGAAACAGGGCCGTGCGCTGCTCTCCGTGCGTGAAGGCGACAAAGAACGAGTGGTGGATCTGGCGGCAAAACTGCTGAAACAGGGCTTCGAGCTGGATGCGACCCACGGCACGGCGATTGTGCTGGGCGAAGCAGGCATTAATCCGCGTCTGGTGAACAAGGTGCATGAAGGTCGTCCGCACATTCAGGACCGTATTAAGAATGGCGAATATACCTACATCATCAACACCACCTCAGGTCGTCGTGCGATTGAAGACTCCCGCGTGATCCGTCGCAGTGCGCTGCAATATAAAGTGCATTACGACACCACCCTGAACGGCGGCTTTGCCACCGCGATGGCGCTGAATGCCGATGCGACCGAAAAAGTTATTTCGGTGCAGGAAATGCACGCACAGATCAAATAATAGCGTGTGATGGCGGATATGTACTATTCGCCAATTTGATCGAATAACTAATACGGTTCTCGAAAGAGGACCGTTTTTTTTACCTGTAAGACAAAACTTTGTTGGAATTCATATTTTTGATGGCGTAAGCAGGATTTTGCTCACACTAATCCTTCGTTAGGTTGCATACTATCGATATATCCACAATTTTAATATGGCCTTGTTTAATTGCTGCAAAACGAGTCATAGCCAGTCTTTTAATTTGTGAAACTGGAGTTCGTATGTGTGAAGGATATGTTGAAAAACCACTCTACTTGTTAATCGCCGAATGGATGATGGCTGAAAACCGGTGGGTGATAGCAAGAGAGATCTCTATTCATTTCGATATTGAACACAGCAAGGCGGTTAATACCCTGACTTATATTCTGTCGGAAGTCGCAGAAATAAGCTGCGAAGTTAAGATGATCCCTAATAAGCTGGAAGGTCGGGGATGCCAGTGCCAGCGACTGGTAAAAGTGGTCGATATCGATGAGCAAATTTACGCGCGCCTGCGCAATAACAACCGGGATAAATTAGTCGGCGTAAGAAAGACGCCGCGTATTCCTGCCGTTCCGCTCACGGAACTTAACCGCGAGCAGAAGTGGCAGATGATGTTGTCAAAGAGTATGCGTCGTTAATGTCATTTCGTTGATACCGTGCGACCTGGTCGCCGGATGCGATGCTGGCGCATCTTATCCGGCCTACGGTTGCTTTCCAGCCAGGTCGGATAAGGCGTTTATGCCGCATCCGACAGCTATCGCCGGATGCGATGCTGGCGCATCTTATCCGGCCTACGGTTGCTTTCCAGCCAGGTTGGATAAGGCGTTTATGCCGCATCCGACAGCTATCGCCGGATGCGATGCTGGCGCATCTTATCCGGCCTACGGTTGCTCTCCAGCAGAGTTGGATAAGGCGTTTATGCCGCATCCGACGATGTTACCGTTTCGGCGCCACATCCGTCGTCCCCTGCAAACGGGGGCGATTTTCCTCCATTTGCCTCAACGGCTGCGTTTCATGTAACGATGCATGACAGCGCCCGACAAGATCCTGATATTCTTTGGTATTCAACCGCTTCCAGTGTAACTCGTCGTCACTCACACTGCGTACAGCGCGGGCTGGCGTACCCATCAACAACTGGCGTTTCTCGCCGCTAAAGCCTGCTTTGACAAAGCTCATGGCGGCAACAATGCTCTCTTCGCCAATGACCGCGCCATCCATAATCACGCTGTTCATCCCGACCAATGCATCGCGACCAATCATGCAGCCATGTAGGATCGCTCCGTGCCCGATATGGCCGTTTTCTCCAACGATGGTGTCAGTGTCGCAGTAGCCATGCATAATGCAGCCATCCTGAATATTGGCTCCCGCTTGCACGATCAACCGCCCGTAATCACCACGCAGTGAGGCGAGGGGGCCGATGTAGACTCCGGCCCCCACAATCACATCGCCAATCAAGACAGCACTGGGATGGACAAACGCCGTCGGGTGAACCACCGGAATTAACCTCTCAAAGGCGTAATAGCTCACGGTTGTTAACGTCCTTTCCACACCGGATCGCGCTTCTCGGCAAACGCCTGCGGCCCTTCAAGGGCATCTTCCGAATGCAGAACCGATGGATAGTGTTTCAACACGCCGCTGCGAATATAGCGATACGCTTCTTCCACCGGCATTTCGCTGGTGGTGCGGTAGATCTCTTTCAGCGCCGCGATCGCCAGCGGGGCGCTGTCAACCAGTTGCTGCGCCAGTTCGCGGGCGTTATCCATCAGTTCCGCCTGGCTAACCACGCGGTTGACTACCCCCCAACGCAGCGCCTCTTCTGCGCCCATTCTTCTGCCAGTCATCACCATTTCATTGACGATGGCAGGCGGCAGGATCTTCGGCAGACGCAGAACACCGCCGCTGTCAGGAACGATGCCCAGTTTGGCTTCCGGCAGGGCGAAGCTGGCGTTATCGGCACAAACAATAAAATCTGCCGCCAGCGCCAGTTCGAAACCGCCGCCAAAGGCGTAGCCGTTCACGGCTGCGATAACCGGTTTGTCGAGATTAAAAATTTCGGTTAAGCCCGCAAAACCACCCGGACCAAAGTCAGCATCCGGTGCTTCGCCTTCTGCTGCTGCTTTTAAATCCCAGCCTGCGGAAAAGAATTTCTCTCCGGCACCGGTAATAATGGCGACACGTAATTGCGGATCGTCACGGAAATTTAGAAATACTTCGCCCATTTCAAAGCTGGTTTTCGCATCAATAGCATTCGCTTTTGGTCGATCAAGGGTAATTTCCAGAATTGATCCATTGCGGGTCAGATGTAATGATTCACTCATTCCTTTTCTCCATTTTTGCTTTTTCAGGGACGACAACGGCCCTGCAAAAAAATGCATATTATTGTTGAACGTGATTATTACCAGGCAGAGTAGTACCCTGCTGTAGTGTTTATTTCAGCGCCTTTCTGATTATTTTCCCCGAGCAATTACGCGGCAGATCTTTTCTGATCTCCAGATAAGAGGGCACTTTAAATTTCGCCATATTCTGTTCGCAAAAGCAGAAGAATTCCTCTTCGCTCAATATTTCACCTTCATTCAGCACCACAAACGCTTTGATGGCTTCATCGCGAATCGAATCTTTAATACCAACAACCACGATGTCCTGAATTTTTGGATGGGTGGCGATGATATTTTCCAGCTCCACGCAGGAGACATTCTCGCCACCGCGTTTGATCATATTGCAGCGGCGATCGACGAAATAAAAAAAGCCCTCTTCGTCGCGGTATCCGGTATCGCCAGTATGCAGCCAGCCATCGGCTTCCAGCACTTTCGCAGTGGCTTGCGGGTTGAGAAAATACTCTTTGAAGATGGTTTTCCCAGGTACGCCTTTAATGCAGATTTCACCGATCTCACCTGCCGGGAGCGGACGATTGTGATCGTCGCGAATCTCCGCTTCGTAGCAAAACCCCGCCCGGCCAATCGACGGCCAGCGTCGTTTATCGCCAGGGCGATCGCCGATAATGCCCACAATGGTTTCCGTCATCCCATAAGACGTCAGCAAGCGAACGCCGAAGCGTTCACAAAACGCATCTTTTTCCTGCTCTGACAGGTTGAGATAAAACATCACTTCCCGCAGGCGGTGTTGCCGATCGTTCGCTGAAGGCGGCTGCACCATCAACGTACGAATCATCATCGGAATACATTCGGTAATGGTGGCGCGGTACTTCTGTACCTGTCCCCAGAAGGCGCGGGCGCTGTATTTCTCGACCAGCACAAAGGTGGCTCCGGCAGAAAACGCCGCCATCGCCGCAGTACACTGGCAATCGATATGAAACGCAGGCATTACCGTCAGGTAGACGTCATCGTCACGCAGTGCACACTGCCAGGCGGAGTAATATCCAGCGAAGCGCAGGTTGTAATGGGTAATCACCACACCTTTCGGTCGGGAAGTGGTACCGGAGGTAAAGAGAATTTCCGCCGTATCGTCGGTCGATAGCGGCGGTGCATAGCACAAGGTGGCAGGTTGTTGATTTTTCAGTTGAGTAAACGAACTCACGCCATCATCAGCGGGAAGCGCCACATCTGTCAGGCAAATGTGCCGCAACTGCGTGGCATCTTCCTGCTGAATCTGTTGATACATAGGATAGAATTGCGCACTGGTTACCAGCAGGCACGCCTGGCTATTTTGCAGGATCCACGTGCTTTCTTCGCGCAACAGGCGGGCGTTAATCGGCACCATAATCGCGCCAATTTTTGCCAACCCGAACCAGCAAAAGATAAATTCCGGGCAGTTGTCGAGATGTAGAGCAACCTTGTCGCCTTTGCGAATCCCCAGCGTATAAAACAGGTTTGCCGTGCGGTTAATCTCCTGATTTAACTCAAGATAACTATACCGGTTAACGACTCCGCCGCTGGATTCACAAATCAGCGCCGTTTTGTGACCGTAAACGTCCGCCAGATCGTCCCACATTTGACGTAGATGTTGTCCGCCAATGATATCCATTGCACCTCTATCCATTTTGTTCGTTTGTGATTGGGCGGGCGCTAGTCAGGCAAGCTGACTGGCGCCACGCGTTTAGTCCTCAACTTTGGCCAGACCTTTGCTGACCAACTCCTGAATGTCGTTTTCGCTGTAGCCGATAGTTTTCAAAATGGCAGCCGTGTCCATGCCATGTGATGGCATTCCGCGCCAGATTTGGCCTGGGTTATTTTTGAATTTCGGCATCACGTTCGGCCCTTTGCAGGTGCGACCATCCATCGTTTGCCACTGGGTGATGGATTCACGGGCCACATACTGTGGATTGCTTTCCAGTTCCGGTACGGTCAGCACTTTGGCGCAGGCGATATTCAGTTCAGCAAAGCGTTCTTTAACTTCTGCGATGGTATGTGCCGCCAGCCAGGCATCGAGTTTCTCTTCAACCAGCGGGCCGTAAGGGCATTCGATACGGTGGATAAGCTGGGTGCCTTCCGGGATTTCCGGCGTACCGAGCAGATGCGCGAGGCCAATATCTTTAAAGCATTCTGCAATCTGAGTAATGCCCACCAGTTCCATCACGATGTAGCCGTCGGCGCATTTGTATAGACCGCAACCGGCGTAGTAGGGATCTTTCCCTTTGGTCATGCGCGGGCACATTTCGCCGCCGTTGAAGTAATCCATCATGAAGTACTGGCCCATACGCAGCATCACTTCATACATGGCGATGTCGATGCTTTCGCCTTTACCGGTTTCACGCACTTTATGCAGTGCTGCCAGCGCTGCCGTGGTGGCGGTCAGGCCAGAGAAGTAATCGGCGGTATACGGGAAGGCAGGCATTGGCTGGTCAACATCACCGTTCTGAATCAGGTAACCACTGAAGGCCTGGGCGATGGTGTTATAGGCCGGAAGATTGGTGTACTCCTCGGTGCCGTACTGACCAAAACCGGACAGGTGAGCGATAACCAGTTTCGGGTTGTGCTGCCACAGAACTTCATCGGTAATGCCACGACGGGCAAAGGCCGGACCTTTACTGGCTTCGATGAAGATATCGGTGGTTTCCATTAATTTCAGAAACGCTTCGCGGCCTTCATCTTTGAAAATATTTAACGACAGCGCGTGCAAATTGCGGCGGGAGAGCTGCGGGTAGTTAGGTTGAACGCGAATGGTGTCGGCCCAGGCGACGTTCTCGATCCAGATAACTTCCGCCCCCCATTCTGCGAACATTTGCCCGGCAAACGGTCCGGCGATTTCGATACCGGAGAAGACAACGCGCAATCCGGCCAGCGGCCCGAATTTCGGCATGGGTAGATGATCCATTATTAGCTCCTGAAAAATTTGTGTAGCGCATGACTGCCGGATGCGGCGTAAACGCCTTATCCGGCCGACATTCGTGCTCCCGTAGGCCTGATAAGACGCGACAGCGTCGCATCAAGCAGCGCACGGACTTAGCGGTATTGCTTCAGCACCGCACGACCCAGCGTCAGGATCTGCATTTCGTCAGATCCGCCGGAGACGCGGTCTACACGCAGGTCACGCCAGAAGCGGCTGATGCGGTGGTTGCCCGCAATCCCGACACCGCCCAGCACCTGCATTGCGCTATCCACCACTTCAAATGCCGCATTGGCGCAGAAGTATTTGCACATTGCCGCATCACCAGAGGTGATGGTGCCGTTGTCTGCTTTCCACGCTGCTTCATACAGCATGTTTTTCATGGAGTTTAATTTGATCGCCATGTGGGCGAATTTTTCCTGAATCAACTGGAAACGACCAATCGCCTCGCCAAACTGCACGCGTTGGTTGGCGTAGCGCGCCGCATCTTCAAAGGCGCACATCGCCGTACCGTAGTTGGTCAGGGCTACCAGGAAACGTTCATGGTCGAACTCTTCTTTGACGCGGTTAAAGCCGTTACCTTCCCGACCGAACATGTCTTTCTCGTCCAGTTCCACATCGTCAAAGGTGATTTCACAGCAGCTATCCATACGCAGACCGAGCTTCTCAAGTTTGGTCACTTTGATGCCCGGTTTGCTCATATCGACAAACCATTCGGTGTAGACAGGTTTGTCCGGAGAAGCCCCGTCGCGCGCCATCACCACGATGTACGGGGTGTAGGCGCTGCTGGTAATAAAACACTTACTACCATTAAGATAAATCTTACCATCTCTACGGGTATAAGTCGTTTTCAGGCTACCCACGTCAGAGCCAGCCCCTGGTTCGGTAATCGCTGAGTTCCACATCTGCTTACCGGTACCACGAAACGCCATAATCTTGTCGATCTGCTCTTGTGTGCCTTCACGCAGGATGGTGTTAAACCCGCCTGGCAACTGATACAACACGTAGGTTGGCGCCCCCAAACGACCCAGTTCCATCCACACGGCGGCGAGGGTAACAAACCCCGCATCCAGACCACCGTGCTCTTCCGGGATCAGCAGGCTGTCGATATCCATATCCGCCAGTGCTTTGACAAAACGTTCCGGGTAGACGCTGTCACGGTCGCACTCGGCAAAATAGGCCTCCCAGTTTTCGCTGGCCATCAGTTCGCGGATACCGGCGACAAACAGTTCCTGCTCATCATTTAAATTAAAATCCATCTTTCAACCTCTTGATATTTTGGGGGTTAATTAATCTTTCCAGTTCTGTTTCGCGTCTTTAATAAAGGAGAGCGTCACCATAATGTTGACGAAGAACAGCGGGCATCCTCCGGCGATAATGGCGGTTTGAATCGGTTTCAGGCCGCCGAGCGCCAGCAGAACAATGCCGATAACACCAACCAACACTGACCAGCCGATACGCACCAGCAGTGGCGGTTCTTCACCGTCGCGCACTTCGCGGCAGGTGGACATCGCCAGGGTGTAAGAGCAGGCGTTAATCAGGGTAACGGTGGCAATAAAGCAGAGAATGAAGAAGCCCCACATGGTGGCAGTGCTGAGCGGCAGAGCGGCCCAGGTTTCGATGATGGCGCGCGCCACACCGTACTGTTCGATCAGGTTTGGAATGTTGATGATGTTTTTATCCATCAACAGCAGAGTGTTACTGCCGAGTACGGTCCACAGGATCCAGGTGGATGCTGTCAGCCCCATCACCATACCGAAGCACAGTTCACGCACGGTACGACCACGGGAAATACGCGCCAGGAAGATACTCATCTGGATGGCATAAATTACCCACCATGCCCAGTAGAACACGGTCCAGCCCTGCGGGAAGCCGCCTTTGCCAACGGCATCGGTATAGAACAACATGCGCGGCAGATACATCAGCAACATCCCCACCGAGTCGGTGAAGTAGTTCATGATGAAGCTGGCGCCGCTGACGATGAATACCCAGCCAAGCATCAGGAAACTCAGATAGCTGCGCACATCGCTGGCGATTTTTACCCCTTTTTGCAGACCACAGGCGACGCAGATAGCGTTGAGGATGATCCAGCAGGTAATGATAATAGCGTCCAGTTGCAGGGTATGCGGAATACCAAACAGATACTGCATACACTCGGTCACCAGCGGCGTGGCAAGACCCAGACTGGTGCCCATTGCGAAGATCAACGCCACCAGATAGAAGTTATCGACGATAGTGCCAAACAAGCCTTTGGCATGTTTTTCACCTACCAGCGGCACCAGAGTGGAGCTGGGGCGAATCACATCCATTTTGCGGACAAAGAAGAAGTACGCGAAGGCGACGGAAAGGAAGCTGTAAGTGGCCCACGGTAGCGGTCCCCAGTGGAACAAACTGTAGGCCAGCCCCAGTTCTTTCGCGCCAGTGGAGTTTGGCGCTAAAGCAAATGGCGGCGTGGAGATGTAGTAGTAGATCTCAATCGACCCCCAGAACAGTACGGCGGCAGACGTACAGGAGGCGAACATCATAAAGATCCAACTGGCGGTACTAAATTCTGGTGGTTCGTTACCTAAACGCTTTTTGGCATACGGGCCAAATACCAGCCAGAACCAACCGAAAAGCATCACCACCATATACCATTCAAATGCCCATCCCCATACATTGGTGATGTAACTGAATACAGCATTAATAACGACATTCGCCGCATCCAGATCTCTGACTGTAAGCCAACAAAGTATGCCAACGATTATTAATGGCGGAAAGAACACCTTCGGTTCTATTCCCGTTTTTCTCTTTTCTTTTGTCATGAGTTAATTCCACTGTAAAAATAAATATTTATTTGGCGTTCCCGTTTGTTTTATTTTTGTTAACATTTAATATAATTATTATTAACCTCGTGGACGCGTTAATGGCTAACTCATAATGGGTATTCAATTGGCTGCATTCTGTGATGTAAGCCACAGTTTTTCATCGGGTAAAAACAGAGTGTCTTTGTGTGAATATCCAATATTAATCAATATGATGGGCTTGATTGTGAGTAAAAAAATAGCATCTGACTTTCAATATTGGTGATCCATAAAACAATATTGAAAATTTCTTTTTGCTACGCCATGTTTTCAATATTGGTGAGGGACTTAACAATATTGAAAGTTGGATTTATCTGCGTGTGACATTTTCAATATTGGTGATTAAAGTTTTATTCCCGAATTAAAGGACGTGATATCTGTAATTAACACCACCGATATGAACGACGTTTCCTTCATGATTTCTGGAGATGCAATGAAGATTATTACTTGCTATAAGTGCGTGCCTGATGAACAGGATATTGCGATCAATAATGCTGATGGTTCATTAGATCTCAGCAAAGCCGATGCCAAAATAAGCCAATACGATCTCAACGCTATTGAAGCGGCTTGCCAGCTAAAACAGCAGGCGGCAGAGGCGCAGGTGACGGCCTTAAGTGTGGGCGGTAAAGCCCTGACCAACGCCAAAGGGCGTAAAGATGTGCTATCGCGCGGCCCGGATGAACTGATTGTGGTGATTGATGACCAGTTCGAGCAGGCACTGCCGCAACAAACGGCGAGCGCACTGGCTGCCGCGGCACAGAAAGCTGGCTTTGATTTGATCCTCTGTGGCGATGGTTCTTCCGACCTTTATGCCCAGCAGGTTGGTTTGCTGGTGGGCGAAATCCTCAATATTCCGGCAGTTAACGGTGTCAGCAAAATTATCTCCCTGACGGCAGATACCCTCACCGTTGAGCGCGAACTGGAAGATGAAACAGAAACCTTAAGCATTCCGCTGCCTGCGGTTGTTGCTGTTTCCACTGATATCAACTCCCCACAAATTCCTTCGATGAAAGCCATTCTCGGCGCGGCGAAAAAGCCAGTCCAGGTATGGTCGGCGGCGGATATCGGTTTTAACGCAGAGTCAGCCTGGTCTGAACAACAGGTTGCCGCACCGAAACAGCGCGAGCGTCAGCGCATCGTGATTGAAGGCGACGGCGAAGAACAGATCGCCGCATTTGCTGAAAATCTTCGCAAAGTCATTTAATTACAGGGGATGCTATGAACACGTTTTTCTCAAGTCTGGGTATTCAGCGATACCCCTTCTCGTCTGCCGGAACTGATGAACGGTGCGCAGGCTTTAGCTAATCAAATCAATGCCTTTGTCCTCAATGATGCCGATGGCGTACAGGCAATCCAGCTCGGCGCTAATCATGTCTGGAAATTAAGCGGCAAACCGGACGATCGGATGATCGAAGATTACGCCAGTGTCATGGCTGACACTATTCGCCAGCACGGCGCAGACGGCCTGGTACTGCTGCCAAACACCCGTCGCGGCAAATTACTGGCGGCAAAACTGGGTTATCGCCTTAAAGCGGCGGTGTCTAACGATGCCAGCACCGTCAGCGTACAGGACGGTAAAGCGACAGTGAAACACATGGTTTACGGCGGTCTGGCGATTGGCGAAGAACGCATTGCCACGCCGTATGCGGTGCTGACCATCAGCAGCGGCACGTTCGATGCGGCTCAGTCAGACGCGTCACGCACTGGCGAAACGCACACCGTGGAGTGGCAGGCTCCGGCTGTGGCGATTACCCGCATGGCAACGCAGGCGCGCCAGAGCAACAGCGTCGATCTCGACAAAGCCCGTCTGGTGGTCAGCGTCGGTCGCGGCATTGGCAGCAAAGATAACATTGCGCTGGCAGAACAGCTTTGTAAGGCGATAGGTGCGGAGTTGGCCTGTTCTCGTCCGGTGGCGGAAAACGAAAAATGGATGGAGCACGAACGCTATGTCGGTATCTCCAACCTGATGCTGAAACCTGAATTGTATCTGGCGGTGGGCATCTCCGGGCAGATCCAGCACATGGTTGGCGCTAACGCGTCGCAAACCATTTTCGCCATCAACAAAGATAAAAATGCGCCGATCTTCCAGTACGCGGATTACGGCATTGTTGGCGACGCCGTGAAGATCCTTCCGGCGCTGACCGCAGCTTTAGCGCGTTGATCCACTCTGGCAGGGCTGCATTTCGGCCCTGCCGCTGACAGGGAGCTCTTATGTCCGAAGATATCTTTGACGCCATCATCGTCGGTGCAGGGCTTGCCGGTTCGATTGCCGCACTGGTGCTCGCCTGCGAAGGGGCGCAAGTGTTAGTTATCGAGCGTGGCAATTCCGCAGGTGCCAAGAACGTCACCGGCGGGCGTCTCTATGCCCACAGTCTGGAACACATTATTCCAGGTTTCGCCGAATCCGCCCCCGTAGAACGCCTGATTACCCATGAAAAACTCGCGTTTATGACGGAAAAGTCAGCGATGACCATGGACTACTGCAATGGCGACGAAACCTCGCCATCCCAGCGTTCTTACTCCGTTTTGCGCAGTAAATTTGATGCCTGGCTGATGGAGCAGGCCGAAGACGCGGGCGCGCAGTTAATTACCGGGATCCGCGTCGATAACCTCGTACAGCGCGATGGCAAAGTTGTCGGCGTAGAAGCCGATGGCGATGTGATTGAAGCGAAAACGGTGATCCTTGCTGACGGGGTGAACTCCATCCTTGCCGAAAAGCTGGGGATGGCTAAACGCGTTAAACCGACGGATGTGGCGGTTGGCGTGAAGGAACTGATCGAGTTACCGAAGTCGGTTATCGAAGACCGTTTTCAGTTGCAGGGTAATCAGGGCGCGGCTTGCCTGTTTGCGGGATCACCCACCGATGGCCTGATGGGCGGCGGCTTCCTTTATACCAATGAAAACACTCTGTCGCTGGGGCTGGTTTGTGGTCTGCATCATCTGCATGACGCAAAAAAATCGGTGCCGCAAATGCTGGAAGATTTCAAACAACATCCGGCAGTTGCACCGCTGATCGCGGGCGGCAAGCTGGTGGAATATTCCGCTCACGTAGTGCCGGAAGCAGGTATCAACATGCTGCCGGAGCTGGTCGGTGACGGCGTATTGATTGCCGGTGATGCCGCCGGAATGTGTATGAACCTCGGTTTTACCATTCGCGGTATGGATCTGGCGATTGCCGCCGGGGAAGCCGCAGCAAAAACCGTGCTTTCAGCGATGAAAAGCGACGATTTTAGTAAGCAAAAACTCGCGGAATATCGTCAGCATCTGGAGAGTGGCCCGCTGCGCGATATGCGTATGTACCAGAAACTACCGGCGTTCCTTGATAACCCACGCATGTTTAGCGGCTACCCGGAACTGGCGGTGGGCGTGGCGCGTGACCTGTTCACCATTGACGGCAGCGCGCCGGAACTGATGCGCAAGAAAATCCTCCGCCACGGCAAGAAAGTGGGCTTCATCAATCTAATCAAGGATGGCATGAAAGGAGTGACTGTTTTATGACTTCTCCCGTCAATGTGGACGTCAAACTGGGCGTCAATAAATTCAATGTCGATGAAGAGCATCCGCACATTGTTGTGAAGGCCGATGCCGATAAACAGGCGCTGGAGCTGCTGGTGAAAGCGTGCCCCGCAGGTCTGTACAAGAAGCAGGATGACGGCAGTGTGCGCTTCGATTACGCCGGATGTCTGGAGTGCGGCACCTGTCGCATTCTGGGGCTGGGGTCGGCGCTGGAACAGTGGGAATACCCGCGCGGCACCTTTGGTGTGGAGTTCCGTTACGGTTGATGTCGGTTTGATACGTAACGCCGTACTGACTCTCATTGCAAAAAAACAGGAATAACCCATGCAACCGTCCAGAAACTTTGACGATCTTAAATTTTCCTCTATTCACCGCCGCATTTTGCTGTGGGGAAGCGGTGGTCCGTTTCTGGATGGTTATGTACTGGTAATGATTGGCGTGGCACTGGAGCAACTGACTCCGGCGCTGAAACTGGACGCTGACTGGATTGGCTTGCTGGGCGCGGGAACGCTCGCCGGGCTGTTCGTTGGCACATCGCTGTTTGGCTATATCTCCGATAAAGTCGGACGGCGCAAAATGTTCCTCATTGATATCATCGCCATCGGCGTAATATCGGTGGCGACGATGTTTGTTTCATCCCCCGTCGAACTGTTGGTGATGCGGGTACTCATCGGCATTGTCATCGGTGCAGATTATCCCATCGCCACTTCGATGATCACCGAGTTCTCCAGTACACGTCAGCGGGCGTTTTCCATCAGCTTTATCGCCGCGATGTGGTATGTCGGCGCGACCTGTGCCGATCTGGTCGGCTACTGGCTTTATGATGTGGAAGGTGGTTGGCGCTGGATGCTGGGTAGCGCGGCGATCCCTTGTTTGTTGATTTTGATTGGTCGATTCGAACTGCCTGAATCTCCCCGCTGGTTGTTACGCAAAGGGCGAGTAAAAGAGTGCGAAGAGATGATGATAAAACTGTTTGGCGAACCGGTGGCTTTCGAGGAAGAGCAGCCGCAGCAAACCCGTTTTCGCGATCTGTTTAATCGCCGCCATTTTCCTTTTGTTCTGTTTGTTGCCGCCATCTGGACCTGCCAGGTGATCCCCATGTTCGCTATTTACACCTTTGGCCCGCAAATCGTTGGTTTGTTGGGATTGGGTGTTGGCAAAAAACGCGGCGCTGGGGAATGTGGTGATTAGCCTGTTCTTTATGCTCGGCTGTATTCCGCCGATGCTGTGGCTAAACACTGCTGGACGGCGTCCATTGTTGATTGGCAGCTTTGCCATGATGACGCTGGCGCTGGCGGTTTTGGGGCTGATCCCGGATATGGGGCTCTGGCTGGTGGTCATGGCCTTTGCGGTATATGCCTTTTTCTCTGGTGGGCCGGGTAATTTGCAGTGGCTTTATCCTAATGAACTCTTCCCGACGGATATCCGCGCCTCTGCCGTGGGCGTGATTATGTCCTTAAGCCGTATTGGCACTATTGTATCGACCTGGGCACTGCCGATCTTTATCAATAATTACGGTATCAGTAACACGATGCTAATGGGGGGCGGGTATCTCGCTGTTTGGCTTGTTGATTTCCGTAGCGTTTGCTCCCGAGACGCGTGGAATGTCACTGGCGCAGACCAGCAATATGACGATCCGCAGGCAGCGAGCGGGGTAATTTATTCAGATTTCTCTCTTTTCTGAATCAATATTATTGACTATAAGCCGCGTGAATATATGACTACACTTTGTGGGAAAACAAAGGCGTAAACACGCGGGCTACCTATGATTCTTATAATTTATGCGCATCCGTATCCGCATCATTCCCATGCGAATAAACGGATGCTTGAACAGGCAAGGACGCTGGAAGGCGTCGAAATTCGCTCTCTTTATCAACTCTATCCTGACTTCAATATCGACATTGCCGCCGAGCAGGAGGCGCTGTCTCGCGCCGATCTGATCGTCTGGCAGCACCCGATGCAGTGGTACAGCATTCCACCGCTCCTTAAACTTTGGATCGATAAAGTTTTCTCCCACGGCTGGGCTTACGGTCACGGCGGCACGGCGCTGCATGGCAAACATTTGCTGTGGGCTGTGACGACCGGCGGCGGGGAAAGCCATTTTGAAATTGGTGCGCATCCGGGCTTTGATGTGTTGTCGCAGCCGCTACAGGCGACGGCAATCTACTGCGGGCTGAACTGGCTGCCACCGTTTGCCATGCACTGCACCTTTATTTGTGACGACGAAACCCTCGAAGGGCAGGCGCGTCACTATAAGCAACGTCTGCTGGAATGGCAGGAGGCACATCATGGATAGTCATACGCTGATTCAGGCGCTGATTTATCTCGGTTCGGCGGCGCTGATTGTACCCATTGCGGTACGCCTCGGTCTGGGATCGGTACTTGGCTACCTGATCGCGGGCTGCATTATTGGTCCGTGGGGGCTGCGACTGGTGACCGATGCCGAATCTATCCTGCACTTTGCTGAGATTGGCGTCGTGCTGATGCTGTTTATTATCGGCCTCGAACTCGATCCACAAAGGCTGTGGAAGCTGCGTGCGGCAGTGTTCGGCGGTGGCGCATTGCAGATGGTGATTTGCGGCGGCCTGCTGGGGCTGTTCTGCATGTTACTTGGACTGCGCTGGCAGGTAGCGGAACTGATCGGCATGACGCTGGCGCTCTCCTCTACGGCAATTGCCATGCAGGCGATGAATGAGCGCAATCTGATGATGACGCAGATGGGCCGCAGTGCCTTTGCGGTTCTGCTGTTCCAGGATATCGCGGCGATCCCGCTGGTGGCGATGATCCCGCTACTGGCGGCGAGCAGTGCCTCGACGACGATGGGCGCATTTGCCCTGTCGGCGTTAAAAGTGGCGGGCGCGCTGGTGCTGGTGGTACTGCTGGGGCGCTATGTCACACGTCCGGCGCTGCGTTTTGTTGCTCGCTCTGGCTTGCGGGAAGTGTTTAGTGCCGTGGCTTTATTCCTCGTGTTTGGCTTTGGTTTGCTGCTGGAAGAGGTCGGCTTGTCGATGGCGATGGGCGCGTTTCTGGCGGGCGTACTGCTGGCAAGCTCGGAATATCGTCATGCGCTGGAAAGCGATATCGAACCGTTTAAAGGTTTGCTGCTGGGGCTGTTTTTCATCGGCGTTGGCATGTCGATAGACTTTGGCACGCTGCTTGAAAATCCGTTGCGCATTGTTATTTTGCTGCTCGGTTTCCTCATCATCAAAATCGCCATGCTGTGGCTGATTGCCCGACCGTTGCAGGTGCCAAATAAACAGCGTCGCTGGTTTGCGGTGTTATTAGGGCAGGGCAGTGAGTTTGCCTTTGTGGTATTTGGTGCGGCGCAGATGGCGAATGTGCTGGAGCCAGAGTGGGCGAAATCGCTGACCCTGGCGGTGGCGCTGTCGATGGCGGCAACGCCGATTCTGCTGGTGATCCTCAATCGCCTTGAGCAATCTTCTACTGAAGAAGCGCGTGAAGCCGATGAGATCGACGAAGAACAGCCACGGGTAATCATTGCTGGATTCGGTCGTTTTGGGCAGATAACCGGGCGTTTACTGCTCTCCAGCGGGGTGAAAATGGTGGTGCTCGATCACGACCCGGACCATATCGAAACGCTGCGTAAATTCGGCATGAAAGTGTTTTACGGCGATGCCACGCGGATGGATTTACTGGAATCTGCCGGAGCGGCGAAAGCGGAAGTGCTGATTAACGCCATCGACGATCCGCAAACCAACCTGCAACTGACGGAGATGGTGAAAGAACATTTCCCGCATTTGCAGATTATTGCCCGCGCCCGCGATGTCGACCACTACATTCGTTTGCGCCAGGCAGGCGTTGAAAAGCCGGAGCGTGAAACCTTCGAAGGTGCGCTGAAAACCGGGCGTCTGGCGCTGGAAAGTTTAGGTCTGGGGCCGTATGAAGCGCGAGAACGCGCCGATGTGTTCCGCCGCTTTAATATTGAAATGGTGGAAGAGATGGCAATGGTTGAGAACGATACCAAAGCCCGCGCGGCGGTCTATAAACGCACCAGTGCGATGTTAAGCGAGATCATCACCGAGGACCGGGAACATCTGTCACTCATCCAACGGCATGGCTGGCAGGGAACCGAAGAAGGTAAACATACCGGTAATATGGCGGATGAACCGGAAACGAAACCCTTATCCTAATAAAGAGTGACGTAAATCACGCTTTACAGCTAACTATTTGTTTTTATTTCATTGTAATGCGGCGAGTCCACGAACAGATTATGGACTCGCCAGCAAAATAAAAATTTTCCTCAACATCATCCTCTCGCCAGTCGACGAAGGTTTACGCTTTACGTATAGTGACGACAATTTTTTTTATCGGGAAATTTCAATGATCAGTTTGATTGCGGCGCTAGCGGTAGATCGCGTTATTGGCATGGAAAACGCCATGCCGTGGAATCTGCCTGCCGATCTCGCCTGGTTTAAACGCAACACCTTAAATAAACCTGTGATTATGGGCCGCCATACCTGGGAATCCATCGGTCGCCCGCTACCTGGACGCAAAAATATTGTCATCAGCAGCCAGCCGGGTACGGACGAGCGCGTAACGTGGGTGAAATCGGTGGATGAAGCCATTGCGGCGTGTGGTGACGTACCAGAAATTATGGTGATTGGCGGCGGTCGCGTTTATGAGCAGTTCCTGCCAAAAGCGCAAAAACTGTATCTGACGCATATTGACGCGGAAGTGGAAGGCGACACCCATTTCCCGGATTACGAGCCGGATGACTGGGAATCGGTATTCAGCGAATTCCACGACGCTGATGCGCAGAACTCTCATAGTTATTGCTTTGAGATTCTGGAGCGGCGGTAAGTTTGTATAGAATTTACGGCTAGTGCCGGATGTGACGCCGGTCGCGTCTTATCCGGCCTTCCTGTATCAGGCTGTGTTTAAGACGCCGCCGCTTCGCCCAGATCCTTATGCCGGTTCGACGGCTGGACAAAATACTGCTTATCTTCCCAGCGCAGGCAGGTTAATGTACCACCCCAGCAGCAGCCGGTATCCAGCGCGTAAATACCTTCCGGCGTACCTTTGCCTTCCAGCGATGCCCAGTGACCAAAAGCGATGCTGTACTCTTCAGCGACGGGGCCAGGAATCGCAAACCACGGTTTCAGAGGGGCAGGGGCTTCTTCCGGCGATTCTTTGCTGTACATATCCAGTTGACCGTTTGGAAAGCAAAAGCGCATACGGGTAAAGGCGTTGGTGATAAAACGTAATCGCGCCAGACCACGCAAATCTGGTGACCAGTTGTTCGGCATATCGCCGTACATGGCATCGAGGAAGAAAGGGTAAGAGTCGCTTGACAGTACCGCTTCTACGTCACGTGCGCACTCTTTCGCGGTCGGTAAGTCCCACTGCGGCGTGATCCCCGCGTGGGCCATCACCAGCTTTTTCTCTTCATCGATTTGCAACAAAGGCTGACGACGTAGCCAGTTAAGCAGTTCGTCGGCATCAGGCGCTTCCAGTAGCGGCGTGAGACGATCTTTGGGTTTGTTGCGGCTTATGCCTGAAAATACTGCCAGCAGATGCAGATCGTGATTGCCCAGCACCAGACGTACGCTGTCGCCTAAGGATTTCACATAGCGCAGAACATCAAGCGAACCAGGACCGCGCGCAACCAGATCGCCCGTCAGCCAGAGGGTATCTTTCCCAGGGGTAAATTCCACTTTATGCAGCAATGCGATCAGTTCATCGTAACAGCCATGAACATCGCCAATAAGGTATGTCGCCATAATTTTTTAATGAATGAATATTGGAACGGCGAGTCGGAATACGGGAATGTCGATGATAAAGGGAACGCCGTTCTCATCAATCATTTCGTAGTGACCCTGCATGGTGCCCAGCGGGGTTTCGATAATCGCGCCGCTGGTATACTGGTACTCTTCGCCAGGCGCGATATGCGGTTGGACGCCCACCACACCTTCGCCCTGGACTTCTGTTTCACGGCCATTGCCGTTAGTGATCAGCCAGTAACGCCCCAACAACTGCACTGGCGCTCGCCCCAGGTTGCGTATGGTTACGGTATAAGAAAAAAACGTAACGTTCATTATCAGGTGAAGATTGTGCCTCAATGTAGACGCTTTGAACCTGAATACACACTCGGGGCGAATTGATCATTGTTAACTCTCCTGCAAAGGCGCGTTCTCCGCCAGATAGTTCGCCATCTGGCAATATTGCGCGACAGAGATATTTTCCGCTCGCATCGCCGGGTCGATCCCCATTCCCGTTAACACCTCGACGCTAAACAGGTTGCCGAGGCTGTTACGAATGGTTTTACGACGCTGGTTAAAGGCTTCAGTGGTGATACGACTCAGCACGCGAACATCTTTAACCGGGTGAGGCATCGTCGTGTGCGGAACCAGGCGCACGACGGCGGAATCCACTTTGGGTGGTGGTGTAAAGGCTGATGGCGGCACTTCCAGCACCGGGATCACGTTACAATAGTATTGCGCCATGACGCTTAATCGACCATACGCCTTGCTGTTCGGTCCTGCAACCAGACGATTCACTACCTCTTTTTGCAACATAAAGTGCATGTCGGCAATGGCATCAGTATAGCTAAACAGATGGAACATCAACGGTGTGGAGATGTTATACGGCAGGTTGCCGAAAACACGCAGCGGCTGGCCCATTTTCTCTGCCAGTTCACCGAAGTTGAAGGTCATCGCATCCTGCTGATAAATCGTCAGTTTCGGGCCTAAGAATGGATGCGTTTGCAGGCGCGCTGCCAGATCACGGTCAAGTTCGATGACTGTCAGCTGGTCCAGTCGTTCGCCAACCGGTTCGGTTAAAGCTGCCAGACCGGGGCCGATTTCGACCATTGCCTGGCCCTTTTGCGGGTTAATGGCAGAAACAATACTGTCGATCACGAACTGATCGTTGAGAAAGTTTTGCCCGAAGCGTTTACGGGCTAAATGGCCCTGGTGGACTCGATTATTCATTGGGTATTAACAATCATTTTGATGGCGAGATTAAGCGCCGTAATAAAACTGCCGACATCGGCTTTGCCACGTCCCGCCAGTTCAAGCGCGGTGCCGTGGTCCACTGATGTGCGAATAAAGGGCAGGCCCAGCGTAATGTTCACACCGCGCCCGAAGCCCTGGTATTTTAGCACGGGAAGACCCTGATCGTGGTACATCGCCAGCACGGCGTCGGCGTTGTCGAGATATTTCGGCTGAAACAGGGTATCGGCAGGCAACGGCCCGTTGAGTTTCATTCCCTGCGCCCGCAGTTCGTCGAGAACGGGAATGATGGTGTCTATCTCTTCCGTGCCCATATGACCGCCTTCGCCCGCGTGCGGATTCAGGCCACAGACCAGAATGCGCGGTTCGGCAATACCAAATTTGGTTCGCAAATCGTGATGCAAAATAGCAATCACTTCGTGCAGAAGCGCAGGGGTGATGGCGTCTGCAATATCGCGCAGCGGTAAATGCGTTGTTGCCAGCGCCACGCGAAGTTCTTCGGTTGCCAGCATCATCACCACTTTTTTTCGCCTGCGAGCGTTCTTCAAAAAACTCGGTATGACCGGTAAACGGAATGCCTGCGTCGTTGATAACGCCTTTATGCACCGGACCTGTGATCAGCGCAGCAAATTCACCTTTCAGGCAACCGTCGCACGCGCGTGCCAGCGTCTCCACCACATAATGCCCATTCTCAACTGCTAATTGTCCCGCAGTGCAGGTACACGTAGTGCAATGGGAAGTAGCGTCAGCGTTCCCGCAGATTGCGGTTGCGCAGGGGAGTCGGGGGAATAAGGGCGGAGGTTAAGCGGTAAACCGAGCATCGCTGCCCGGTCGGTAAGGAGAGTGGCATCGGCACAAACAACCAGTTCGACCGGCCACTCTCGTTGTGCAAGCTGGACAACTAAGTCCGGGCCAATCCCGGCGGGTTCGCCGGGAGTGATCACAACACGTTGGGGTTTAACCATTAGTTGCTCAAAATTTTCACATAAGCGCTGGCGCGTTGTTCCTGCATCCAGCTTGCTGCTTCTTCCGAGAACTTACGGTTCATCAGCATGCGGTATGCACGATCTTTCTGCGCCGCATCGGTTTTATCGACATTACGGGTGTCCAGCAGTTCGATTAAATGCCAGCCGAATGAAGAGTGAACCGGTGCACTCATTTGACCTTTGTTCAGGCGGGTCAACGCATCACGGAAGGCTGGATCGAAAATATCTGGCGTAGCCCAACCGAGATCGCCGCCCTGATTTGCAGAGCCAGGATCCTGAGAGAACTCTTTTGCTGCGGCAGCAAATGTGGTTTTACCGCTCTTGATATCCGCAGCAATTTGTTCCAGTTTCACGCGGGCCTGTTCGTCAGTCATGATAGGCGACGGTTTCAGCAGAATATGGCGAGCATGAACTTCGGTCACCGAGATATTTTTGCTTTCGCCGCGCAGGTCGTTAACTTTCAGAATGTGGAAGCCAACGCCGGAACGAATTGGGCCAACAATGTCGCCTTTCTTCGCGGTGCTTAATGCCTGGGCGAAGATCCCCGGCAGCTCCTGAATGCGACCCCAGCCCATTTGGCCGCCGTTCAGCGCTTGCTGATCGGCAGAGTGAGCGATAGCCAGTTTGCCGAAGTCTGCACCGTTACGTGCCTGCTCGACAATGGCTCGCGCCTGAGTTTCCGCCTCATTCACCTGTTCAGAAGACGGGTTTTCCGGCAGCGGGATCAGGATGTGGCTTAAGTTCAGTTCAGTGCTGGCATCATTTTGATTACCGACTTGCTGCGCCAGAGCTTCAACTTCCTGTGGCAGGATAGTGATGCGACGACGCACTTCGTTGTTGCGCACTTCCGAGATAATCATCTCTTTGCGGATCTGATTACGATAGGTGTTGTAGTTCAGACCATCGTAAGCCAGACGGCTGCGCATCTGATCCAGCGTCATGTTGTTCTGTTTGGCAATGTTGGCAATCGCCTGATCAAGCTGCTCATCGGAGATTTTAACCCCCATTTTCTGCCCCATCTGCAGGAGGATTTGATCCATGATCAAACGTTCCATGATTTGGTGGCGCAGCGTAGCGTCATCAGGAAGTTGCTGCCTTGCCTGGGCAGCGTTCATTTTTACCGACTGCATTAATCCATCAACGTCGCTTTCCAGCACGACGCCGTTATTGACGACGGCTGCGACTTTATCGACTACCTGGGGGGCAGCGAAACTGGTATTCGCAATCATGGCGATACCGAGAAGCAGCGTTTTCCAGTTCTTCATACTTTTTCCATTTCAATTAACCGCACTGCGGATTACGTGGTAAATCAACAAATCACAAAGAGTTTTGATACGGCAGAATGTTCGAACGCAGCATCTCTTGCGTACCCAGACCGTAGTTGGAACTCAGGCCACGAAGTTCGATGTTAAAGCCGATTGCGTTGTCATATATCGCATGTTGTTTATCGTTATCCCAACCGTTCAGCTTACGCTCATAACCGACGCGAATCGCATAGCAGCAGGAGCTGTATTGCACACCTAACATTGAGTCGGCTTGTTTGTTCGCATTGGTGTCGTAGTAGTACGCCCCGACAATCGACCAACGATCGGCGATTGGCCAGCTAGCGACTGCACCCACCTGCGAAATGCCATTCTTATACTGCTCGGCAGTGGAATAGTATTTAGGCAGTGTAGCCTGAATATATTCCGGGCTGGCGTAGCGATAGTTCAGCTGTACCAGACGGTCTTCATCCCGACGGTATTCAATGCTGGTGTTACTGGTGGCTACGTTATCCAGACGAGTATCGTACTGAATACCGCCACGCAATCCCCAGCGCTCGGCGATGCGCCAGTAGGTATCGCCTGCCCATACCAGTGAGCCCGTTTTGTCGTCATTCTCCCATGTTATGTTGTCATCGCCGGTGCGAGACTCCGTGAAATAGTAGATTTGACCAACGGAAATATTAAAACGTTCAACGGCTGCATCATCATATACGCGAGTTGTGATACCGGTCGTGACCTGGTTCGCGGAAGCAATACGGTCAAGACCGCCATAAGTCCGGTCCCGGAACAGGCCCGAGTAGTCGGATTGCAGCAATGATGAGTCATAGTTATAGATGTCGCTCTGATCGCGATACGGCACATACAGGTATTGTGCGCGCGGCTCCAGCGTCTGGGTGTAACCCGGCGCCAGCATTTCCATATCACGTTCGAAGACCATTTTGCCGTCAACTTTAAATTGCGGCATTACGCGGTTAACAGAATCTGCCAACTTATTGTTTTGTGGGTTGCTGTTATACCAGTCGAGATTGGTCTGCTGATAATGGGTAGCCAGCAACTTCGCTTCGGTATTGATACTGCCCCAGGTGTTGGATAACGGCAGGTTGATCGTCGGCTCCAGATGAACGCGAGTAGCCTCCGGCATGTTACTGTTTGTATTAACAAAATGCACTGCCTGACCATAAACTCGGGTATCAAACGGGCCGAGATCGTTATGGTAGTAGTTGACGTCTAACTGTGGTTCAGCGGCATAGCTGTTGCCACTGGTATCATCAAAAACCTGGAATTGTTTAGTCGAAAGCGTGGCGTCAAAGTTCTGCACCGCATAGCCCACGCTGAATTTTTGCGTGGCATAACCATCGGTACTGGAACCATATTTATTATCAAAATCATTGAAATAGGTCGGGTCGCTGACTTTGGTGTAGTCGATGTTAAAGCGCCAAACCTGGTCCATCACTCCAGAGTGTTGCCAGTAGAACAACCAACGGCGTGAATTGCTATCTTCTGGATGTTCATCTTCATAGACTTTATCCGAAGGCAGATAGTCCAGTTCCATCAAGCCTGCGCCGGCCTGGGTGAGATAACGGAATTCGTTTTCCCACATAATGTTGCCACGACGATGCATATAATGCGGCGTGATGGTGGCATCCATATTTGGCGCGATGTTCCAGTAATACGGCAGGTAGAACTCAAAGTAGTTGGTGGTGGTGTACTTGGCGTTCGGGATCAAGAAACCAGAACGGCGTTTGTCACCCACCGGCAACTGTAAATAGGGGCTGTAAAAGATCGGAACCGGACCCACTTTAAAACGGGCGTTCCAGATCTCCGCGACTTGTTCTTCGCGGTCATGAATAATTTCGCTACCCACCACGCTCCAGGTATCAGAACCTGGCAGACAGGAGGTAAAAGAACCGTTATCCAGAATGGTGTAGCGGTTTTCGCCACGCTGTTTCATCAGGTCTGCTTTACCGCGCCCCTGACGCCCCACCATCTGATAATCACCTTCCCAGACGTTGGTGTCTTTGGTGTTCAGATTCGTCCAGCCTTTTGGCCCTTTGAGGATCACCTGGTTATCGTCGTAATGGACATTACCGAGCGCATCGACGGTACGTATCGGCTCCGGTTGTCCTGGCGCCTCTTTTTGATGAAGCTGTACTTCATCGGCCTGCAGACGGCTGTTACCCTGCATGATATCCACGCTGCCGCTAAACACGGCGTCATCGGGGTAGTTCCCCTTTGCATGGTCAGCATTAATCGTCACGGGTAGGTCATTGGTATCGCCCTGTACCAGAGGACGGTCATAGCTTGGCACACCCAACATGCACTGTGAGGCGAGGTCGGCTGCCAGTCCCTGTTGACTATAAAGGGCGGTGGCAATCATGGTGGCCAGGAGAGTGGGGATACGTTTTTTCATACGTTGATTTTATTGTTCCATCATCGGTAACGTTGCGCGTGACAAACGGTCAGAGACTAACGTACTCGTCATCTCTACGCTAGTGTTAATCCTGTCCGAATAGCGTCTGTGGTGTTAGGCACGGCATTGAATGACAGGTATGATAATGCAAATTATAGGCGATGTCCCACAATTGACCGTAGCCGGAAAACGGTAAAAGCACCTTTATATTGTGGGAGATAGCGCTGGTTTCCGTAAGTCCATTTGGGGAATATATGCAGTATTGGGGAAAAATCATTGGCGTGGCCGTGGCCTTACTGATGGGCGGCGGCTTTTGGGGCGTAGTGTTAGGCCTGTTAATTGGCCATATGTTTGATAAAGCCCGTAGCCGCAAGATGGCGTGGTTCGCCAACCAGCGCGAGCGTCAGGCGCTGTTTTTTGCCACCACTTTTGAAGTGATGGGGCATTTAACCAAATCCAAAGGTCGCGTTACCGAGGCTGATATTCATATCGCCAGCCAGCTGATGGAGCGAATGAATCTTCATGGTGCTTCCCGTACTGCGGCGCAAAATGCGTTCCGGGTGGGAAAATCAGACAATTACCCACTGCGCGAAAAGATGCGTCAGTTCCGCAGTGTCTGCTTCGGGCGTTTTGATTTAATTCGCATGTTTCTGGAGATCCAGATTCAGGCGGCATTTGCTGATGGTTCGCTGCACCCGAATGAGCGAGCGGTGCTGTATGTCATTGCTGAAGAATTAGGCATCTCCCGCGCCCAGTTTGATCAGTTTCTGCGCATGATGCAGGGCGGTGCACAGTTTGGCGGCGGTTATCAGCAGCAGTCCGGCGGTGGTAACTGGCAGCAAGCGCAGCGTGGCCCGACGCTGGAAGATGCCTGTAATGTGCTGGGCGTGAAGCCAACGGATGAGGCGACCACCATTAAACGCGCCTACCGTAAGCTGATGAGTGAACACCATCCGGATAAGCTGGTGGCGAAAGGTTTGCCGCCTGAGATGATGGAGATGGCGAAGCAAAAAGCGCAGGAAATTCAGCAGGCGTATGAGCTGATTAAGCAGCAGAAAGGATTTAAATAAGTTTCAAAGTGTAGGCCTGATAAGACGCGGCCCGCGTCGCATCAGGCAATCGGCGCAAAATTGCCGGATGCGGCGTGAACGCCTTCTCCGGCCTACCGAACTTCGCCAGCGTGACGATTAAAAATCCGCTGGCGCTTTAAACGTCATACTATTGCCATACGCCGGATGGGTAATCGTCAACATCTCTGCATGTAGCAACAAACGCGGTGCCATTGCTCTCGCTTCTGGTGATGCATAAAAACGATCGCCGAGAATCGGATGACCCAGCGCCAGCATATGCACACGCAACTGATGCGAACGCCCGGTAATCGGTTTTAACACCACTCTTGCCGTGTTATCCGCCGCATACTCCACCACTTCATATTCCGTCTGCGCAGGCTTGCCCGTTTCGTAACAGACTTTCTGTTTCGGGCGGTTTGGCCAGTCGCAAATCAGCGGTAGATCCACCAGACCTTCTGCGGGGGATGGATGCCCCCAGACGCGGGCCACATACTGTTTTTTCGGCTCGCGCTCGCGGAACTGGCGTTTTAACTCCCGCTCCGCGGCTTTGGTCAGCGCCACTACAATCACCCCGCTGGTAGCCATATCCAGACGATGCACCGATTCTGCCTGCGGATAATCACGCTGAATGCGCGTCATCACGCTGTCTTTGTGCTCTTCCAGACGACCCGGCACAGACAACAAACCGCTCGGCTTGTTGACCACCATAATGTGGTCATCCTGATACAGGATAACCAACCAGGGTTCCTGCGGTGGATTGTAGTTTTCCATCCCCATTTTCGGCTCCGTTACTGATGCGTTACAACGATCAAACGCAGGGCATCCAGACGCCAGCCTGCCTGATCCAGGCTTTCCATTACCTGCTGACGGTTGCTCTCAATGGCGGTCAGTTCGTCGTCACGAATGTTCGGGTTCACTGCGCGCAGCGCTTCCAGACGAGACAGCTCGGCAGACAGTTTTTCGTCGGCTTCGTTACGCGCTGCATCAATCAATGCACGGGCAGATTTCTCGATCTGCGCTTCACCCAACTGGAGGATAGCGTGAACATCCTGCTGCACGGCGTTAACCAGTTTGCTGCCGGTGTGACGGTTCACCGCGTTAAGCTGACGGTTAAAGGTTTCAAACTCCACCTGCGCCGCCAGGTTGTTGCCGTTTTTATCCAGCAGCATACGTACCGGTGTCGGCGGCAGGAAGCGGTTAAGCTGCAACTGCTTCGGCGCCTGGGCTTCAACCACGTAAATCAGCTCTACCAATAGTGTACCTACCGGCAATGCTTTGTTTTTCAACAGTGAAATCGTGCTGCTACCAGTATCGCCAGAGAGGATCAGATCCAGACCGTTGCGGATGAGCGGATGCTCCCAGGTAATAAACTGTGCATCTTCACGCGCCAGCGCCACTTCACGGTCGAAGGTGATGGTAATACCGTCTTCCGACAGGCCAGGGAAGTCCGGCACCAGCATATGATCGGACGGCGTCAGCACGATCATGTTGTCGCCGCGATCGTCCTGATTGATACCGATGATATCGAACAGGTTCATGGCGAAGGCGATCAGGTTGGTATCGTCATCCTGCTCTTCAATGCTTTCTGCCAGTGCCTGGGCTTTTTCGCCACCGTTGGAATGGATTTCCAGCAGGCGGTCACGACCCTGTTCCAGCTGTGCTTTCAGCGCTTCATGTTGCTCGCGGCAGTTTTTGATCAGATCGTCAAAGCCTTCGGTTTGATCCGGTGAAGCCAGATAGTTAATCAGATCGTTGTATACGCTATCGTAAATAGTGCGTCCGGTCGGGCAGGTGTGCTCGAATGCATCCAGACCTTCGTGATACCAGCGCACCAGTACTGACTGAGCGGTTTTTTCCAGATATGGCACATGGATCTGAATATCGTGCGCCTGACCGATACGATCCAGACGACCAATACGCTGCTCCAGCAGATCCGGGTTGAACGGCAGATCGAACATTACCATGTGGCTGGCGAACTGGAAGTTACGTCCTTCAGAACCGATTTCCGAGCACAGCAGTACCTGCGCGCCGGTGTCTTCTTCGGCGAACCAGGCGGCAGCGCGGTCACGTTCGATAATCGACATGCCTTCGTGGAACACCGCGGCGCGAATACCTTCACGTTCGCGCAGTACTTGCTCCAGTTGCAGCGCAGTGGCAGCTTTGGCGCAGATCACCAGCACTTTCTGAGAACGATGGCTGGTCAGGTAGCCCATCAGCCATTCAACGCGCGGATCGAAGTTCCACCAGGTGGCGTTATCGCCTTCAAATTCCTGATAAATACGCTCCGGGTAGAGCATATCGCGAGCGCGATCTTCAGCACTTTTGCGTGCGCCCATAATGCCGGAGACTTTAATAGCGGTCTGATACTGCGTCGGCAGCGGCAGCTTAATAGTGTGCAGCTCGCGTTTCGGGAAGCCTTTCACACCGTTACGCGTGTTACGGAACAGCACGCGGCTGGTGCCGTGGCGATCCATCAGCATCGAAACCAGTTCCTGACGGGCGCTCTGGGCATCTTCGCTGTCGCTGTTTGCTGCTTGCAACAGCGGCTCAATATCCTGCTCGCCGATCATCTCGCCAAGCATGTTCAGTTCGTCATTGCTCAGTTTGTTACCTGCCAGCAGCATGGCAACGGCGTCCGCAACCGGACGATAATTTTTCTGCTCTTCAACGAACTGCGCGAAATCGTGGAAACGGTTCGGGTCCAGCAGACGCAGACGGGCGAAGTGGCTTTCCATTCCCAGTTGTTCCGGGGTTGCGGTCAGCAGCAGAACGCCCGGCACGTGCTCTGCCAGTTGTTCAATAGCCTGATATTCACGGCTCGGCGCGTCTTCGCTCCACACCAGGTGATGCGCTTCATCGACCACCAGCAGATCCCACTCGGCTTCACAGAGGTGTTCCAGACGCTGTTTGCTACGACGGGCAAAATCCAGCGAGCAAATCACCAGCTGTTCGGTGTCGAACGGGTTGTAAGCATCGTGCTGAGCTTCGGCATAACGCTCATCATCAAACAGCGCAAAGCGCAGGTTGAAACGGCGCAGCATTTCCACCAGCCACTGATGCTGTAAAGTTTCCGGTACGATAATCAGCACACGTTCAGCAGCGCCAGAGAGCAACTGCTGATGCAGGATCATCCCAGCTTCAATGGTTTTCCCTAAACCCACTTCGTCAGCCAGCAGAACGCGCGGCGCGTGGCGGCGACCAACATCATGAGCGATGTTGAGCTGGTGCGGGATCAGACTGGTACGCTGACCGCGCAGGCCGCTGTACGGCATACGGAACTGTTCGCTGGAATACTTACGCGCGCGATAACGCAGCGCAAAGCGGTCCATACGGTCAATCTGTCCGGCAAACAGACGGTCCTGCGGTTTGCTGAACACCAGTTTGCTATCAAGGAAAACTTCACGCAGGGCCACGCCGGACTCTTCATTATCCAGGCGAGTACCGATATAGGTCAGCAAGCCATTTTCTTCTTTTACTTCTTCGACTTGCATCTGCCAGCCGTCATGGCTGGTAATGGTATCACCAGGGTTGAACATCACGCGGGTCACGGGGGAATCACTGCGTGCGTACAGACGGTTTTCACCAGTAGATGGGAAAAGTAATGTGACAGTTCGCGCATCCACCGCGACAACGGTTCCAAGTCCTAATTCGCTTTCTGTATCGCTGATCCAGCGTTGACCAAGTGTAAAAGGCATATGTGTTTGGCTCTATATCTTTAATTGCAGGCAATAACTACCCGCTACCAGGCTAATGTGGTAGTGGTGTTATTCAGGTCCAGGAATGGAAAGGGCGCTATGGTACTGGATGGCAAGGCATTCGTCACGCATCAAAATGGTATCTGACGAACTCTTTTTTTGCTCAAAATAGCCCAAGTTGCCCGGTCATAAGTGTAGCAAAATTATCCTCAATAAAGGGGAGTATTCCTTCCGCCACTGGCTGAAGCTGGCGGGTCAGATAGTGTTCGTAATCCAGCGGTGAACGTTGATAGTCCAGCGGCTCCGGGCCGTTGGTGGTCCATACGTACTTAATGGTGCCACGGTTCTGGTATTGCAAGGGGCGACCGCGTGTTTGGTTTTCTTCATCGGCAAGGCGTGCAGCGCGTACATGTGGCGGTACATTACGCTGATATTCGCTCAGCGGACGGCGCAGCCGTTTACGGTAAACCAGTTGGGCATCCAGTTCGCCCGCCATCAGTTTGTCGATGGTTTCGCGTACGTATTCCTGATATGGCTCGTTGCGGAAGATGCGCAGGTAAAGTTCCTGCTGAAACTGCTGGGCCAGCGGCGTCCAGTCGGTGCGCACGGTTTCCAGCCCTTTAAACACCATCCGCTGTTTGTCACCCTCCTGAATCAGCCCGGCATAACGCTTTTTACTGCCGGTATCGGCTCCGCGAATGGTTGGCATCAGAAAACGGCAGAAATGGGTTTCATACTCCAGTTCTAATGCGCTGGTCAGCCGTTGTTTTTGCAGCGTTTCCGCCCACCAGGCGTTAACGTGCTGCACCAGTGCACGACCGATTTTCGCCGCCTCTTCTTCCGAATGTGCGCCTTTCAGCCAAACAAACGTTGAGTCGGTATCGCCGTAGATCACGTCGTAGCCCTGCGCTTCAATCAATGCTTTGGTTTGCCGCATGATCTGATGACCACGCATGGTGATCGACGAGGCCAGGCGCGGATCGAAAAAGCGGCAGGCGGTGGTGCCGAGCACGCCATAAAAGGCATTCATAATGATCTTCAGAGCCTGCGACAGCGGCTTGTTGCCCTGACGTTTGGCTTCATCACGCCCGTGCCAGATGTTAGTCACAATCTCTGGCAGGCAATGTTTTTCCCGCGAGAACCAGGCATCGAGAAAACCTTCGGTGCTGTGCTGTGGATCAGGCTGCGCCATGCCTTCCACCAGCCCGACGGGATCAATCAGAAAGGTGCGGATGATCGACGGGTACAGGCTTTTGTAGTCTAGCACCAATACTGAATCATAAAGCCCTGGCCGCGAATCCATCACGTAGCCGCCAGGGCTGGCGTGCGGCGGCACTTCGCCGAGATTAGGCGCGACATAACCAGCGCGGTGCATTCGCGGAAAATAGAGATGACCAAACGCTGCCACCGAACCCCCGTGCCGATCCACCGGCAGGCCGTTCACCGTTGCTCGTTCGAGTAAAAATGGCATGATTTCAGTTTTGTGGAAAATCTGCGTTACCAGTTCGCAATCTTTCAGGTTATAAGTCGCCAGTGCGGGCTTATCTTCGGCGAAACGGCGGTCAATTTCGTCCATCCGATCCCACGGGTTATCGATAGATTTTCCTTCGCCTAATAGCTCCTGAGCGACAGTTTCCAGTGAGAATGAAGAGAAATTCCAGAACGCGGATTTCAGCGCCTCGATACCGTCGATAATTAGCCGACCTTTGGCCTGGGCGAAAAAGACGCCGTCTTTAAAGCCGTGCTCGCGCCACTCCAGCTCGCTGTTATCGCGCCCCAGACGCAGTGGAATACGGTAACGCTCGGCGTGTTTTTGCAGCATTCGCAGATCGAACTGCACCACGTTCCAGCCGATGATCACATCGGGATCGTGATTTGCAAACCAGGCGTTAAGTTTTTCCAGCAGCTGCGGGCGGCTGGCAACGTACTCCAGTTCGAAATCGAGCGTGGAGGCGTCGCCATTCTCTGGCCCCAGCATATAAACGATGCGCTGCCCGCAGCCTTCCAGGCCGATGCAGTACAGCTCACCGTGGCGGGTGGTTTCAATATCAATAGAAACCCACTTGAGCGGCGGACGATAGTCGGGATGCGGTTTCAGGCGAGCATTAACGATAGCGCCATTGCGCATATCTCCCTCGACCCACACTGGAGCGGTGATAAAACGCTCCATCAGATAGCGTTCTGGCGGGCGCACATCAGCCTCGTAGACGGTAACGCCACCTTCACGCAGGCGCTTTTCGTAATTCATCAACTGGCGATGGGCGCGACAGTAAAGGCCATACACCGGCTGACGGTGAAAATCCTTTAACGCCAGCGGTGTCAGACGAAAGCCTTGTTCACCCTGCAAAATATGCTGAGCGCGGAGAACCTGATCGGCGGGAATAAACGCCACGGACTCTTGCGGCGCAAGCGTAACGTGCAACGGCCCGTTGTCCGTTGCCAGCCAGAAAGAAACTTCGGTCCCTTGAGGGGTATCCCGCCAGTGTCGGGTTAAGATAAAACCTGCCTGCGCCACGCTGAAAATCCAATAAAAAACCAGGCTTGAGTATAGCCTGGTTTCGTTTGACTGGCTGTGGTTTTATACAGTCATTACTGCCCGTAATACGCCTTTGCACCATGCTTACGCAGATAGTGCTTATCCAGCAAGGTTTGCTGCATATCAGGGAGCTGCGGGGCCAGCTGGCGGCAGAAAATCCCCATATAAGCGACCTCTTCCAGCACGATAGCGTTATGCACCGCATCTTCGGCGTTTTTACCCCACGCAAACGGACCGTGAGAATGGACCAGAACGCCAGGCATTTGCGCTGCGTCGATACCCTGTTTTTCGAAGGTTTCAACGATCACTTTGCCCGTTTCCCACTCATATTCGCCATTGATTTCGGCGTCGGTCATTTTGCGGGTGCAGGGAATGGTGCCGTAGAAATAGTCGGCGTGGGTGGTGCCGGTAGCCGGAATTGACTGACCCGCCTGCGCCCAGATGGTGGCATGGCGGGAGTGGGTGTGAACAATGCCGCCAATGGACGGAAATGCCTGATAGAGCAGTCGGTGAGTTGGCGTGTCGGAGGAGGGCTTTTTCGTACCTTCAACCACTTCACCGGTTTCGATGCTGACCACGACCATATCGTCGGCGGTCATGATGCTGTAATCGACGCCGGAAGGTTTGATCACAAAGACGCCGCGCTCGCGATCAACGGCGCTGACGTTGCCCCAGGTCAGAGTGACCAGGTTGTGTTTTGGGAGCGCCAGGTTGGCTTCTAAAACCTGGCGTTTGAGATCTTCTAACATGTTGACTCCTTCGTGCCGGATGCGCTGTTGCTTATCCGGTCTACAAAATCGCAGCGCGTAGGTCAGATAAGACGCGCCAGCGTCGCATCAGGCGCTGAATGCCGGATGCGCTTTGCTTATCCGGCCTACAAAATCGCAGCGTGTAGGTCTGGTAAGACGCGTCAGCGTCGCATCAGGCGCTGAATGCCGGATGCGCTTTGCTTATCCGGTCTACAAAATCGCAGCGTGTAGGCCTGATAAGACGCGTCAGCGTCGCATCAGGCGTTACATACCTGATGCGGCTACTTAGCGACGAAATCCGTAATACACTTCGTTCCAGCGCAGCGCGTCTTTAAACGCTGGCAGGCGGGTATCGTTATCAATCACCGTGATTTCAATGTCGTGCATCTCGGCGAACTGGCGCATATCGTTGAGGGTCAGCGCATGGCTGAAGACGGTATGGTGCGCGCCACCGGCAAGGATCCACGCTTCGGAAGCGGTCGGCAGATCCGGTTGCGCTTTCCACAGCGCGTTCGCCACCGGCAGTTTCGGCAGGGAGTGCGGTGTTTTCACCGTGTCGATGCAGTTAACCAACAGACGATAACGATCGCCGAGATCAATCAGGCTGGCGACAATCGCCGGACCGGTTTGGGTATTGAAGATCAGGCGGGCAGGATCGTCCTTACCACCAATACCGAGATGCTGAACGTCGAGGATCGGTTTCTCTTCCACAGCGATCGACGGACAGACTTCCAGCATATGGGAGCCGAGCACCAGGTCATTACCTTTCTCGAAGTGATAGGTGTAGTCCTCCATAAAGGAGGTGCCGCCCTGCAGACCGGTTGACATCACCTTCATGATGCGAAGCAGGGCGGCAGTTTTCCAGTCGCCTTCGCCCGCAAAGCCGTAACCCTGCTGCATCAGACGCTGTACGGCCAGACCAGGAAGCTGTTTCAGACCGTGCAAATCTTCAAAGGTGGTGGTGAACGCGTGGAAGCCACCTTGTTCCAGGAAACGCTTCATCCCCAGCTCAATACGCGCCGCTTCCAGCACGTTCTGTCGTTTTTCGCCGTGGATTTGAGTGGCAGGCGTCATGGTGTAGCAGCTTTCGTACTCATCGACCAGCGCGTTAACATCGCCGTCGCTGATGGAGTTTACTACCTGCACCAGATCGCCAACCGCCCAGGTATTGACGGAGAAACCGAACTTGATCTGTGCGGCAACTTTATCGCCGTCAGTGACCGCCACTTCACGCATGTTATCGCCAAAACGGCAGACTTTCAGATGACGGGTATCCTGTTTAGATACCGCCTGACGCATCCAGGAGCCGATACGCTCATGTGCTTGTTTATCCTGCCAGTGACCGGTAACGACGGCATGTTGCTGACGCATACGCGCGCCGATGAAACCGAACTCGCGACCGCCGTGTGCAGTCTGGTTCAGGTTCATAAAGTCCATGTCGATGCTGTCCCACGGCAGCGCCGCGTTGAACTGGGTGTGGAATTGCAGCAACGGTTTGTTGAGCATGGTCAGGCCGTTGATCCACATTTTGGCCGGGGAGAAGGTGTGCAGCCACACCACCAGACCCGCGCAACGATCGTCGTAATTGGCATCGCGGCAAATTGCGGTGATTTCGTCCGGCGTGGTACCCAGCGGTTTCAGCACCAGTTTGCAGGGCAGTTTCGCTTCCGTATTCAGCGCATTAACGACGTGCTCGGCATGTTGGGTGACCTGACGCAGGGTTTCCGGGCCATACAAATGCTGGCTGCCAATTACAAACCACACTTCATAATTATCAAAAATCGTCATTGTCGTGTCCTTATAGAGTCGGAACGGCCTGGGCAGCCTGTGCCAGGGCGGAAGTTGGAAGATAGTGTTGTTCGGCGCTTACCGCCCACTGCTGATAGCGGCGATAAAGCTGTTCAAAGCGTTGTGCCTGTTCGCTGCACGGTTGCAGGGTTTTCTCTACCGCACTGGCCATTTTTTGTTGTGCTGTTGGGATGTCGGCATGCACTTTCGCGGCGACGGCAGCAAAAATCGCCGCACCGAGCGCACAGCATTGGTCAGAGGCAACAATTTGCAGCGGGCGATTCAGTACGTCGCAGCAGGCTTGCATAATCACCTGGTTTTTCCGCGCGATGCCGCCCAGCGCCATCACGTTGTTTACGGCGATCCCCTGGTTGGTGAAGCACTCCTGAATTGCGCGCGCGCCAAAAGCGGTAGCGGCAATTAAACCGCCGAACAGTAGTGGAGCGTCGGTAGCGAGGTTCAGGTCGGTAATCACCCCTTTCAGACGTTGGTTAGCGTTTGGCGTGCGACGACCGTTAAACCAGTCGAGTACTACTGGCAGGTGATCCAGAGACGGGTTTTGAGCCCATGCTTCGGTCAGCGCCGGAAGCAGTTGTTTCTGGCTGGCTTTGATTTGCTCTTTCAGTTCCGGATGCTGGGCGGCAAGCTGTTCCAGCGGCCAGCCGAGTACGCGACCAAACCAGGCGTAGATATCACCAAACGCCGACTGACCTGCTTCCAGACCGATAAATCCAGGAACAACGCTGCCATCAACCTGACCGCAAATGCCTTTAACTGCCCGCTCGCCAACGCTCTGTTTGTCGGCAATCAGAATGTCGCAGGTGGAAGTACCGATAACTTTTACCAGTGCGTTAGGCTGTGCGCCTGCGCCGACTGCGCCCATATGGCAGTCAAACGCGCCGCCGGAAATCACCACGCTTTCAGGCAGGCCGAGACGCTGCGCCCATTCCGGGCATAAGGTGCCCACCGGAATATCGGCAGTCCAGGTGTCAGTGAACAGCGGGGAAGGTAAATGACGGTTGAGGATCGGGTCCAGCTCATCAAAGAAACTGGCTGGCGGTAAACCGCCCCAGCTTTCGTGCCACAGAGATTTATGCCCGGCGCTACAGCGTCCGCGGCGAATATCCTGCGGGCGTGTGGTGCCGGAGAGCAGGGCGGGTACCCAGTCGCACAGTTCAATCCACGATGCGGCAGATTGCGCCACGGCGCTATCCTGGCGAGTCACATGCAGGATTTTTGCCCAGAACCATTCGCTGGAATAAATACCGCCAATATAGCGAGAGTAGTCAGTTTTGCCCGGTGTATGACACAAGCGGGTGATCTCTTCCGCTTCTTCAACCGCCGTGTGGTCTTTCCACAAAACGAACATCGCGTTCGGGTTTTCGGCAAACTCCGGGCGTAGCGCCAGCACGTTGCCGTCGGCGTCGATTGGCGCAGGTGTGGAGCCGGTACTGTCAACGCCAATGCCGACCACGTCAGCGCGTTGTTCGGCGCTAAGCGCGGCCAGCACGGTTTTCAGCACCACTTCCATTGACTCAATGTAGTCACGCGGATGATGACGGAACTGGTTATTTGGGGCGTCACAAAATTGCCCTTCCTGCCAACGGGGATACCACTCTACGCTGGTGGCGATCTCTTCACCGGTGGCGCATTCCACCGCCAAAGCTCGCACAGAATCACTGCCAAAATCGAGGCCAATTGCAATCGCCATCGTTTCACTCCATCCAAAAAAACGGGTATGGAGAAACAGTAGAGAGTTGCGAAAAAAAGCGTCAGGCAGGATCCGCTAATCTTATGGATAAAAATGCTATGGCATAGCAAAGTGTGACGCCGTGCAAATAATCAATGTGGACTTTTCTGCCGTGATTATAGACACTTTTGTTACGCGTTTTTGTCATGGCTTTTGCCCCCCTTTGTTACAAAATGCTTTTCACAAGCGGGGTTGCCGGTTGGATTAGCGAGAAGAGCCAGTAAAAGACGCAGTGACGACAATGTCTGATGCAATATGGACAATTGGTTTCTTCTCTGAATGGCGGGAGTATGAAAAGTATGGCTGAAGCGCAAAATGATCCCTTGCTGCCGGGTTACTCGTTCAACGCCCATCTGGTGGCGGGTTTAACGCCGATTGAGGCCAACGGTTATCTCGATTTTTTTATCGACCGACCGCTGGGAATGAAAGGCTATATTCTCAATCTCACCATTCGCGGACAGGGCATAGTGAAAAACCAGGGGCGAGAATTTGTCTGCCGGCCAGGCGATATTTTGCTATTCCCGCCGGGAGAAATTCATCACTACGGTCGTCATCCGGAGGCCCGCGAATGGTATCACCAGTGGGTTTACTTTCGCCCCCGCGCTTACTGGCACGAATGGCTTAACTGGCCGTCGATATTTGCCAATACCGGTTTCTTTCGCCCGAACGAAGCGCATCAGCCGCATTTCAGCGATTTGTTCGGGCAAATTATCAATGCCGGACAAGGGGAAGGGCGCTATTCGGAGTTGCTGGCGATAAATCTTCTTGAGCAATTGTTACTGCGGCGCATGGAAGTCATTAATGAGTCGCTACATCCGCCAATGGATAATCGGGTACGCGAGGCTTGTCAGTACATCAGCGATCACCTTGCGGACAGCAATTTTGATATTGCCAGTGTCGCACAGCATGTTTGTCTGTCTCCGTCGCGTCTGTCGCATCTGTTCCGCCAGCAATTAGGGATTAGCGTCTTAAGCTGGCGCGAGGATCAACGCATCAGTCAGGCGAAGCTGCTATTGAGCACGACTCGTATGCCTATCGCCACCGTCGGACGCAATGTTGGCTTTGACGATCAGCTCTATTTCTCGCGGGTATTTAAAAAATGTACAGGCGCCAGCCCGAGCGAGTTCCGTGCCGGTTGTGAAGAAAAAGTGAATGATGTAGCTCTCAGGTTGTCATAATTGGTAACGAATCAGACGATTGACGGCTTGACGGAGTAGCATTGGGTTTGCAGAATCCCTGCTTCGTCCATTTGACAGGCACATTATGCAAGCATTGCTGGAACACTTTATTACCCAATCCACTGTGTATTCATTGATGGCGGTGGTGTTGGTGGCCTTTCTGGAGTCACTGGCGCTGGTCGGTTTGATTCTGCCCGGTACGGTGCTGATGGCGGGGCTGGGGGCGCTGATAGGTAGCGGCGAGTTAAGTTTCTGGCACGCCTGGCTGGCGGGGATTGTTGGCTGCCTGATGGGCGACTGGATCTCCTTCTGGCTGGGCTGGCGGTTTAAAAAGCCGTTGCATCGCTGGTCATTTCTGAAGAAAAACAAAGCGCTACTCGATAAAACCGAGCATGCGCTGCATCAGCACAGCATGTTTACCATTCTGGTCGGGCGCTTTGTCGGGCCGACGCGCCCGCTAGTGCCAATGGTGGCGGGGATGCTGGATCTCCCGGTGGCAAAATTTATCACGCCAAATATTATCGGCTGCCTGTTATGGCCACCGTTTTACTTCCTGCCGGGGATTCTGGCGGGCGCGGCGATCGATATTCCTGCCGGAATGCAGAGTGGCGAGTTTAAATGGTTGCTGCTGGCGACGGCGGTGTTTTTGTGGGGTGGCGGTTGGTTGTGCTGGCGATTATGGCGCAGCGGCAAGGTAACCGATCGTTTAAGTCATTATTTGTCGCGTGGTCATTTGCTGTGGCTGGCACCGTTGATTTCTGCCATTGGCGTGGTGGCTCTGGTGGTGTTAATTCGCCATCCGTTGATGCCGATGTATATCGATATATTGCGTAAAGTGGTTGGGGTTTAGGGCATAGTCTTGTGCGGGGCGACTGATGCGGACAAAACGCACCCGTAGGTCGGATAAGGCGTTCACGCCGCATCCGACAGTGCATACTAACCCGTAATCCCCAATAGTGCCGAAGCACTCGCCTTACCGCTCAACAATTCATCGGTCTTACCCTGCCAGGCGATACGCCCGTCGGCGACCACCACCGAGCGCGTGGCGATCCGCGCCGCATCTTCCACACTGTGCGACACCATCAATAACGTCATTTTTTGCTGCTGGCAGCTCGTACTCACCAGCGTCAGCATCTCCTGGCGTAGCGCCGGGTCGAGCGCGGAGAACGGCTCATCGAGCAATAAAATCGGTTGTTCGCGCACCAGGCAACGCGCTAATGCCACGCGTTGTCGCTGACCGCCAGAAAGCTCGCCCGGTAACCGCGCCATTAAATTATCAATTCCCATCTGACGGGCAATAGCGTGCATTTTCTCCTGCTGTGCCACATTTAGTTTCAAGCCCGGATTAAGCCCCAGCCCGATGTTCTGCGCGACCGTCAGGTGACTGAACAGGTTGTTCTCCTGAAACAGCATCGATACCGGACGGCGTGACGGCGGCGTCGTGGTGTGATCAACGCCGTCGATAGTCAGCGAACCGCTGGCTGGCGTCAGAAAACCGGCGATCAAATTCAGTAGGGTACTTTTACCCGCGCCGCTTGGCCCGAGGATCGCCACCTGCTCGCCGCGCTCCACCGTTAAGCTAAAACGCATCGGCAAATGGTGGTAAAGCCAGGTGATATCAGTCAGTTTTAACATTTCGCCCCGGTAGTTTTTCAATCACGGTAAACAGCAGAAAACAGAGCAGCAGCAGAATTAACGCGGTGACCGCGCCGTCCTGGCTGCGATAGGAGCCAATTTGCTGGTAGAGATAAAACGGCAGGGTGCGGAAATCATCGTTACCGAACAACGCCACCACGCCAAAATCACCAATCGACAACACGCAGGCAAAGGCCAGCGCCTGCGCCAGCGGACGTTTCAGAGCGCGCAGCTCCACCACTTTTAAGCGCGACCAGCCTTCAATGCCCAGCGACTGACACAACATGCTGTAGCGGGCGGTGATATCGCGCATTGGGTTTTCCAGCACCTTCAGCGCGTAAGGGATCGCCATTAACGCATTGGTGAAAATCACAATGCCGTCAGCAGATTGTGGCAGGCCAATGGTGTTGTTAAGCAGCAAAAAGAAGCCGGTAGCCAGCACAATCCCCGGCATGGCGAGGATCAACATGCCGCTCATCTCCAGCGCCTGACCCGCCGGCATTTTTTGTCGCGCCCGCAGTTCGCGACTGCTCCATAGCAGCATCATGGTCAGCACTACGCACAATACGCCTGCCGCCAGTGCAATATGCAACGAGGTCCACAGCGCCTGCCACAGCACCGGTTGTGCCAGCACTTCCGGCAACTGGCGATTTACTCCATCGACGATCACCGCCAGTAACGGTGGCAGCAACAGCAGCAGCGCCAGCACGATCAACACAGTGTCGCAAATGCGGCTATGCAGACGCTCGTCCGGGTCGCGCCAGCCTTGCAGCAGCGTGGTGCCAGGCGCAATGGCCTTACTTAATCGCTGACTCAGCAGCACCAGACCGAGACAGCACACCATCTGGATCAGCGCCAGCATCGCCGCGCGGGCAGGATCGTAGTCGTAACTCAGCGCCTGATAGATTGCCAGCTCGATAGTCGTCGCTTGCGGACCGCCCCCCAGCGATAGCACGGTGGCGAAGCTGGCGAAACAGAGCATAAAGATAAGCGCAGCAACCGGCGGGATTTGTCGCCGTAACCACGGCCATTCGACGAAGCGGAAAAAATGCCAGCCGCGCATCCCAAGCTGGGCGGCAAGTTGACGTTGTTCGCCGGGAATGTTTTCCAGCGCCTGGAGTAATAAGCGGCTCGCCATCGGCAGATTAAAAAATACATGCGCCAGCAAAATGCCTTGCAGGCCGTAGGGCGAAAATGTCCACTCCAGACCAAGCGATTGCCAGAGCGATGCCAGCCAGCCCTGGCGACCATAGACGCTAAGAATGCCGAAAACGGCGACCAGCACCGGGAGGATCAAGGTCATTGCGCACAGACGCAACAGCGCCAACCGCCCCGGAAAGCGCCTGCGATAAAGCGCGCGGGCAAGGAATATTGCGGGTACGACAGAGAGCAGCGCCGAGAGAAACGCCTGCCAGAAGGAGAAGCGCACCACATGCCACAGGTAGCTGTCCTGCCAGATTGCCGCCCAGCTACCCTGCGGCGCGTTCCACCACAGGGCGAGAAACGCCGCCAGTGCAACCGCCACCACAAGCGTAGCGGCGCTTACACCTGGAATTAACCAGCCAGGAATTAACGGCTGACGGCGCGTTGCCATTCGCTAATCCATGCCTGACGTTGTGCTGCCACTTCGACTGGCGTGAACTCCAGCGTGGTGGCCGGTTTGGTCAATTGTTCAAACCCGGCAGGCAGCGTGACATTTGCCACCGGATACATCCAGTTGCCGGTTGGAATCGCATTCTGGAAAGCCGGAGAAACCATAAACTGGAGGAATTTTTGCGCCAGCTCCGGCTGCTTGCTGGCAGCGGTGCGGGCGGCAACTTCCACTTGCAGATAGTGACCTTCGCTGAAGTTCGCAGCGGCGTAGTTATCTTTTTTCTCTTCAAGAATGTGATAAGCCGGAGAGGTGGTGTAGCTCAGTACCAGATCGCTTTCGCCTTTTAAAAACAGGCCGTAGGCTTCGCTCCAGCCTTTGGTGACTGTGACGGTTTTCTTCGCCAGCTTCTGCCAGGCTTGCAGGGCGTCATCGCCATAGACTTTTTGCATCCACAACAGCAGACCCAGCCCCGGCGTACTGGTGCGCGGATCCTGATAAATTACCCGCCAGTTTTGATCGCTCTCAACCAGCTCCTTCAGGCTTTGCGGCGGATTTTTCAGTTTGTTCTTGTCATAAACGAAGGCGAAGTAGCCGTAATCAAACGGTACGAAAGTGTCATTATTCCAGCCGCCGGGAACGTTAACGGCATCCGCTGCCACACCGCTTTTGGCAAACAATCCGGTTTTGCTGGCGGCGTCTAACAAGTTGTTATCCAGCCCCAGCACCACATCGGCTTTGCTGTTTTTGCCTTCCATCCGTAGACGGTTGAGAAGCGAAACGCCATCTTCCAGCGCCACCAGTTTCAGTTCGCAATTACAGTCGGCTTCAAAGGCTTTTTTAACCACCGGACCTGGTCCCCAGTCGGCGGCGAAGGAATCGTAGGTATAAACAGTCAGAACGGGTTTAGCGAAAACAGGCGCTGTGCACAGCAACAGCAGGGGAAGACATTTTTTTAACACTTTGCACCTCAAAAAAAGAGTGGCAAAGGACTTGAGAAGGAGCCTCAAATCCCTTCGCCGGCGTTATCCGGATCAGGTTCGACGGGTATTTTCTCAGCGCACGCGTCTGCGTGGCACCCCGTTGAGAACGGCGTTAGTGTAGTGATTTTGTTATCAACCAGCAATCATGGATCCGGTGGCGCAAACCACGCTGATTTAAAATCGAACCAGCCGAGGGTGTTCATGCGCAGGCCGCGCATACTGCGTTGTCCCTGAATAATCAGCCAGTGGTGGATCAGCGGCACCATTGCTTTACTGGCGACCAGTTGCTGGCACCAGTTCGCCAGATTCATCTCGCCATTACGCCAGCGGGCGGCGTCGGCTTGCCAGTCGAGAGGAATACAGTGTTGTAGCAGCGGTACTTCGCACAAGTGCGCGAACAGCGAAAAATCCAGCGGCAGCGTAAAGTTGGCGCTGTTAAGCCAGATGTCGCTTTCGATCTCACCTTCGTGCCACTGATCGTAGCTGATCTCTTTGATTTCCAGCGTGACCTGGTGACTTGCCAGAATCTGCTGCATGATCCTGGCAATCACCCGATGTTCAATATGATCCTGATAAAAGGTCAGGGTGAGATGTTCCAGCCCGGCAGGTTTTTCGCAATGTGTTGGGCGGGCATGGTGCCAGCGGGGGAGCAACCCATAGGCCGGAAACCACAGTTGCTGGTACTGTTCCTCGGCGAAATAAACCAGATTGGTCGGCGAAAGTACATAGCTTATCCAGTCTCTGACTTGCTGATTCGCCCCGCGATGGGTGCGGCTGTCGAACAGTAGATAGTAGCAACCTTCTTCAAGGCGACTTTCAATCTCTTTTTCCTCGCCCTGCGGCCCTTTCAGCATCAGGCCTCCTGCGGGGTCATCGGCAATTTCCGGCAAGACCCAGACGTTAACTTCGTCGATTAATGCCCGATAACCGAAGAAATCATCGAATGCCTGAATTTTCAGTTGGTTAGTGCTGTTACGCATTACCGCATACGGACCGGTACCGATAGGGTGGCTGGCAAAATTGCTGAGGGTTTCCCATTCACGCGGCAGGATCATCGCCGGAACTTGCGCCAGCAGTAACGGCAACCAGTGGTCTGGCTGTGTGAGATGGATGTCCAGTGTCCAGGGCGTCGGCGACACAATGTCAGCAATATGCGAATAGAGCGGCAGCGTATTGATTCGTTTTAAAGAGGCGATGATGTCGTCCATTTCCAGTTCACGACCATGATGAAAATGGATCCCCGGACGTAAAAAGAAGCGCCAGTGAAGTGGGGAAATTTGCTGCCAGTGGTGGGCGATGTCCGCCTCCAGTTCCCCATTTTCCTCATTTATTCGGGTTAACGCACTGAAGATTTGCCGGGCGATATGGGTTTCGGAACGGCGCAATGCGCTGCCGGGCAGCAGGTTGCGCAACGGGCGATAGTAGAGCACGCGCAGGATATGCCGCCCCTGGCGGAAGCTGCGGCCCAGATGAGAAACCAGCATTTGCCGCACGGCAGTTTTATCACCGACTAACTGCACCAACTGGTCGATGCGATCCTGTTCCAGCAGGTCTTCCGCCCGCTGTTGCTGAAGCGCCAGCCCGGTGTAGAGGAATGTCAGACGCGAGCGTTTACCGCGCCCAACTTCAGCTTCCCATGTTAACCAGCCGCGATCTTGCATGGTGTTGAGCAGGGTGCGCATATGACGACGGGAGCAGCTCAATAACTCCGCCAGTTCGTTGAGCGTCGTGTCCTGCGATTTACCCTCGCAGCATTGCCACAGGCGGATGAACTGTTGTTGCAGACGAGCAGATGGCATAAAAGGGGAACTCCTGCGCAAAAGTCAGCAATTTTATTTTCCCTATATTAAGTCAATAATTCCTAACGATGAAGCAAGGAGGTGCCCCATGCGTCAGTTTTATCAGCACTATTTTACCGCGATAGCGACGTTGTGCTGGCTGCGTTGGTTAAGCGTTCCACAGCGTTTAGCCATGCTTGAAGAACTGATGCAGTGGGAGGGGAGTGATTCTGAATACTGATTTGCGGACATCATGTGTGACTGAGTATTGGTGTTAATCGCCACGCCAGCAGTGAATACCTGCTGGCTTTTTTCTTTTTGGCGATTGAGTGCCGGACGGTGTACAAATTAACGCATAAACGCCGGTTGCTTCTCTTCATAAGTGGCAATAGCGTCGTCGTGCTGCAGGGTCAGACCGATGCTGTCCAGACCATTCATCATGCAGTGGCGGCGGAAGGCATCGATAGAAAAACGATACGTTTTATCACCCGCTTTCACCTCTTGCGCTTCCAGATCCACGGCGAAATGAATCCCTGGATTGGTTTGCACCAGTGCAAACAACTCATCCACTTCTGCATCACTTAATTTCACCGGCAGCAGTTGGTTGTTAAAGCTGTTGCCATAGAAGATGTCAGCGAAACTCGGCGCAATCACCACTTTAAAACCGTAGTCGGTCAATGCCCACGGTGCGTGCTCACGCGAGGAGCCGCAGCCGAAGTTCTCTCGTGCCAGCAAAATCGATGCGCCCTGATATTGCGGGAAGTTCAGCACGAAGTCCGGGTTTGGCTGTTGGCCTTTTTCATCCAGAAAACGCCAGTCGTTAAACAGATGCGCGCCAAAACCAGTACGCGTCACTTTCTGCAGAAACTGTTTCGGGATAATCGCATCGGTATCGACATTGGCGGCATCCAGCGGAACCACCAGGCCTGTATGTTTGATAAATTTCTCTGCCATGGTGTGCTCCTTATTTAATGTTGCGAATGTCGGCGAAATGTCCGGTCACAGCCGCGGCGGCAGCCATTGCCGGGCTGACCAGATGCGTGCGCCCGCCGCGCCCCTGGCGGCCTTCAAAGTTACGGTTGCTGGTGGAGGCGCAACGTTCGCCCGGATTCAGACGGTCGTTGTTCATCGCCAGACACATTGAGCAGCCAGGCAAACGCCATTCAAAACCGGCTTCAATAAAGATTTTGTCCAGACCTTCCGCTTCCGCCTGAGCTTTTACCGGGCCAGAGCCGGGAACCACCAGTGCCTGTACGCCTGGCGCGACTTTTCGCCCTTTGGCGATTTCCGCTGCCGCGCGTAAATCTTCAATGCGCGAGTTGGTGCAAGAACCGATAAACACTTTGTCGATAGCCACTTCTGTCAGTGGAATGCCCGGTTTCAGTCCCATATAGGCCAGCGCTTTTTCTGCCGACGCGCGTTCAACAGGATCAGCAAACGAAGCCGGGTCGGGAATATTGTCGTTCACGGAGATCACCTGACCGGGGTTCGTTCCCCAGGTGACCTGCGGGGCGATCTCTTCTGCTTGCAGAGTCACAACAGTATCGAAAGTTGCGCCTTCGTCGGTTTGCAGGGTTTTCCAGTAGGCGACGGCATCGTCAAAATCTTTGCCTTTCGGCGCATGCAGACGGCCTTTGACATAGTTAAAGGTGGTTTCGTCAGGTGCAACCAGACCGGCTTTCGCGCCCATTTCGATTGCCATATTGCACAGGGTCATACGACCTTCCATGCTTAAATCACGAATTGCTTCGCCGCAAAACTCCACCACATGCCCGGTGCCGCCAGCGCTGCCGGTTTTACCAATGATCGCCAGCACGATATCTTTCGCGGTAATGCCCGGTGCGGCTTTGCCCTGGACTTCAATTTTCATGGTCTTCGCACGACCCTGTTTCAGGGTTTGCGTTGCCAGTACGTGTTCAACTTCGGAAGTGCCGATACCAAAGGCCAGTGCGCCAAATGCGCCGTGGGTGGCGGTGTGCGAGTCGCCACAGACAATGGTCATCCCCGGCAAGGTGACGCCCTGTTCTGGCCCCATTACGTGGACGATCCCCTGATACGGGTGATTCAGGTCATACAGCTCGACGCCAAATTCTTTGCAGTTTTTGATCAGCTCCTGCATCTGGATCCGCGCCATTTCACCGCAGGCATTAATGTCTTTAGTCTGAGTTGAGACGTTGTGATCCATAGTGGCGAAGGTTTTCCCCGGCTGACGCACCGGGCGACCGTGGGCGCGCAGGCCATCGAACGCCTGCGGTGAGGTCACTTCATGCACCAGGTGGCGGTCGATATATAACAGCGGGGTTTCGTTTTCGGCTTCGTACACTACGTGAGCGTCGAACAATTTTTCGTATAACGTCTTAGCCATGATTACACCCCTTCTGCCACATAGCGGGCAATGATATCGCCCATTTCATCGGTACTAACGGCGGCAGCGCCACGGGCTAAATCCCCGGTACGAATGCCTTCTTCTAATGCGCGGTTAATGGCGCGTTCAATGGCGCAAGCCGCATCATCGGCATCCAGGCTGTAACGCAGCAGCAGCGCCAGCGACAGAATTTGCGCAATCGGGTTAGCGATGTTTTTGCCAGCGATATCTGGAGCCGAGCCGCCTGCCGGTTCATACAGACCAAAACCTTGCTCGTTCAGGCTGGCGGAAGGCAACATCCCCATCGAGCCAGTGATCATTGCGCACTCGTCAGACAGAATGTCGCCAAACAGGTTGGAGCACAGCAGAACGTCAAACTGTGATGGATCTTTAATCAGCTGCATGGTGGCGTTGTCGATGTACATATGCGCCAGTTCGACATCCGGATATTCAATGGCGATCTCATTAACAATTTCCCGCCATAAAATAGAGGATTGCAGCACATTGGCTTTGTCGATCGAGGTGACTTTGCGACGACGCTTGCGGGCAGATTCAAACGCGATACGGGCGATGCGTTCGATCTCAAAACGGTGATACACCTCGGTATCAAACGCTTTTTCATATTGTCCGCTACCTTCGCGGCCTTTTGGCTGACCAAAATAGATGCCGCCGGTCAGTTCGCGCACACACAGGATGTCGAAGCCGTTAGCGGCAATGTCAGCACGTAGTGGACAGAATGCTTCCAGCCCCTGATACAGTTTTGCCGGACGCAGATTGCTGAATAATTTGAAGTGCTTACGCAAAGGCAGCAGCGCGCCGCGTTCTGGTTGCTGGTCTGGTGGTAAATGTTCCCACTTCGGGCCGCCTACCGAGCCAAACAGCACGGCATCGGCTTGCTCGCAACCTTCAACCGTCGCAGGCGGCAGCGGCTGTCCGTGGTTATCAATGGCTGCGCCGCCTACATCGTAATGGCTGGTGGTGATGCGCATCGCAAAGCGGTTGCGCACGGCATCCAGCACTTTCAGCGCCTGGGTCATCACTTCCGGCCCGATCCCATCTCCGGGCAAAACGGCAATATGGTAATTCTTCGACATCACACGGTTTCCTTGTTGTTTTCGTTGTGTTGAGCTTTGCGTTGCAACTCTTTTTCGACTTCTGCGGCGCGCCAGATATTGTTCAGTACGTGCACCATGGCTTTGGCGGAGGACTCGACAATATCGGTGGCCAGGCCGACGCCGTGGAAGCGGCGACCGTTGTAGTTGGCGACGATATCCACCTGACCCAGCGCATCTTTACCGTGACCTTTGGCGGTCAGGCTGTATTTCACCAGTTCGACGTTATAGTCAGTGATACGGTTAATGGCCTGATAGACGGCATCGACCGGACCGTTACCGTTAGCGGCTTCTGCTTTGACTTCTTCGCCACAGGCCAGTTTGACGGCGGCAGTGGCAATATCGTTAGAGCCAGACTGCACGCTGAAGTAATCCAGACGGAAATGCTCTGGCTCTTCTTGCTGCTTACCGATGAAGGCCAGCGCCTCCAGATCGTAATCAAACACCTGACCTTTTTTGTCCGCCAGCTTCAGGAAAGCGTCGTACAAATTGTCTAAATTATATTCACTTTCTTTATAACCCATCTCATCCATGCGGTGTTTCACTGCCGCACGGCCTGAACGAGAAGTCAGATTCAGCTGGATTTGGTTCAGACCAATAGATTCTGGTGTCATGATTTCGTAGTTTTCGCGGTTTTTCAGCACGCCATCCTGGTGGATACCGGAGGAGTGTGCGAATGCGCCGCTGCCAACAATGGCTTTGTTTGCCGGGATCGGCATATTACAAATCTGGCTAACTAACTGGCTGGTGCGCCATATCTCCTGGTGATTAATGGCGGTGTGGACGTTGAGGATATCCTTACGAACTTTGATCGCCATGATCACTTCTTCCAGCGAACAGTTTCCGGCGCGTTCGCCGATCCCGTTCATTGCGCCTTCTACCTGCCGTGCTCCGGCATGTACCGCCGCCAGTGAGTTACCGACTGCCAGGCCTAAATCGTCGTGGGTGTGTACAGAAATAATGGCTTTGTCGATGTTAGGCACGCGTTCATACAGGCCGCTGATGATTCCGGCGAACTCAAACGGCATGGTGTAGCCCACGGTGTCCGGAATGTTGATGGTGGTGGCACCGGCGTTAATCGCCGCTTCGACCACTCGCGCCAGATCGGTAATCGGGGTACGCCCGGCATCTTCGCAAGAAAATTCAACGTCATCGGTGTAATTACGGGCGCGTTTCACCATATAGATAGCGCGTTCGATCACTTCATCCAGCGTGCTGCGCAGCTTGGTGGCGATGTGCATTGGGGAGGTCGCAATAAAGGTATGAATACGGAAGGCTTCGGCGACTTTCAGAGATTCAGCCGCCACATCGATATCTTTTTCCACGCAGCGAGCTAACGCACATACGCGGCTATTTTTGACCTGGCGGGCGATGGTTTGCACCGATTCAAAATCGCCCGGCGAAGAGACGGGGAAACCAACTTCCATTACGTCAACACCCATACGCTCAAGGGCCAGCGCAATTTGCAGTTTTTCTTTCGCACTCAGACTTGCCTGTAACGCCTGTTCACCGTCGCGTAATGTGGTATCGAAAATAATAACTTGCTGGCTCATGGTTTAGGTCCTTGTCTCTTTTAGAGCGCCTCGCTTCGGGCATAAAAAAACCCGCGCAATGGCGCGGGTTTTTTTTGACTGCGTGCTGGCTTAATGCTGGATGCCGCTCACTCGTCTACCGCGCAAAGAAGATGCGTTTAGTAGTAGTAGACCGATAAAGCGAACGATGTGAGTCATTAAATCAGCTCCAGATGAATGCGATATGCTTTTAGAGTTACTGGATACAAAAACGGATGTCAACCCTGTAGTAAGAAAAGCGGCTTTTCAGCGGTAATTTTGCATGTATCAAATTAGCTAATTGTGCTGTGTATACATAAACCAACAATATTAATTTCTGTCAGCCAGATCACACTTTTCATTAATTGACATACTTCAGCATAATTTATTGCATTTAATCAATAAGTGATATACGTATAGATAGTATCAATTACCTAACCCATCCTGATGATTTTTCTGTAATTATTTATTCGATGAATGTTTAATTATTGATGAGGCTTATATTATTGATAAGTTAATAAGGAAGATATGGGTGATTAATATATAAATTTTTAATTAAAGTGGCGATTTTATACATATCACGGATGATTGAGCATTCATGGTGATTATGATTATATTGTTTGTGTGACAAAAACATTATAGATAATCATGCTGTGGTGGGAGACTCTCTGCGCGGCGGTGGGTTTTGTTTTAAACAGAACTCTTATCTTTATGTTTTCCTAATTTTACTCATTTTCCTTTTTCTTATTTTATATGTATGGTAAATCATATTTTTCAGGATTATTTTTTTTCTGCATTCCGGTAAGGAAAAGGGAGTTAAGTGTGACAGTGGAGTTAAGTATGCCAGAGGTAAAAACAGATCATCCAGAACCAGCAGATTTTAGTAAGCCACAGCTGCGCATGGTCGATCTAAACTTATTAACTGTTTTCGATGCCGTGATGCAGGAGCAGAATATTACTCGTGCCGCTCATGTTCTGGGAATGTCGCAACCTGCGGTCAGTAACGCTGTTGCACGCCTGAAAGTGATGTTTAATGACGAGTTGTTTGTTCGTTATGGTCGTGGCATTCAGCCGACCGCTCGCGCATTTCAACTTTTTGGTTCTGTGCGCCAGGCGCTGCAATTAGTGCAAAACGAATTACCAGGTTCAGGTTTTGAGCCAGCCAGTAGCGAGCGGGTATTCCATCTCTGTGTTTGCAGCCCGTTAGACAGCATTCTGACCTCGCAGATTTATAATCACATTGAGCAGATTGCGCCAAATATACATGTTATGTTCAAGTCTTCATTAAATCAGAACACTGAACATCAGTTGCGCTATCAGGAAACGGAGTTCGTTATAAGTTATGAAGATTTCCACCGCCCTGAATTTACCAGTGTGCCGTTATTTAAAGATGAAATGGTGTTGGTAGCCAGTAAGAACCATCCGCATATTAAAGGTCCATTACTGAAACATGATGTTTATAACGAACAACATGCGGCGGTTTCGCTCGATCGTTTCGCCTCATTTAGTCAACCGTGGTACGACACAGTAGATAAGCAAGCCAGTATTGCTTATCAGGCATGGCAATGATGAGCGTCCTTAGCGTGGTGTCGCAAACTCACCTGGTCGCTATTGCGCCTCGTTGGCTGGCTGAAGAGTTCGCCGAATCTTTAGAATTACAGATATTGCCGCTGCCATTAAAACAGAATAGCAGAACCTGTTATCTCTCCTGGCATGAAGCTGCCGGGCGCGATAAAGGCCATCAGTGGATGGAAGAGCAATTAATTTCTATATGTAAACGCTAAACAAAAGCAGAATAAATCAGGCATTCCTTTCTGGTTTATTCTGCTTTTTTTATTAAATGCAGAATTTTGTTCTAAATGCATGTGTGCCAGATTTCATGAATAATTAAAAAAATAGAGAAATTGCTGTAAGTAGCCGAATCTAGCCAATTTATTATCAATTTACGCCTTCATTCTGGAGTATTTTATCGTTTCTTTTCTCCTTTCCTCCTGTTTATTCTTATTTCTTCACGTTTGTGACTCTGTCTGCCAATTGCTTAAGCAAGATCGGACGGTTAATGTGTTTTACACATTTTTTCCGCCAAACAGTGAGGCAGGCCATGGAGATGTTGTCTGGAGCCGAGATGGTCGTCCGATCGCTTATCGATCAGGGCGTTAAACAAGTATTCGGTTATCCCGGAGGCGCGGTCCTTGATATTTACGATGCATTGCATACCGTGGGGGGTATCGATCACGTATTAGTTCGTCATGAGCAAGCGGCTGTGCATATGGCCGATGGCCTGGCACGTGCAACCGGGGAAGTGGGGGTTGTGCTGGTGACGTCGGGTCCTGGGGCGACTAACGCGATTACTGGTATCGCTACTGCTTATATGGACTCCATTCCCTTGGTTGTCCTTTCTGGTCAGGTAGCGACCTCGCTGATAGGCTACGATGCCTTTCAGGAGTGCGACATGGTGGGAATTTCCCGCCCGGTGGTCAAACACAGTTTCCTGGTTAAGCAAACGGAAGACATTCCTCAGGTGCTGAAAAAGGCATTCTGGCTGGCGGCAAGTGGTCGTCCTGGGCCAGTGGTGGTTGATTTACCGAAAGATATTCTTAATCCGGCGAACAAATTACCCTACGTCTGGCCGGAGTCGGTCAGTATGCGTTCTTATAACCCGACAACACTGGGTCATAAGGGGCAGATTAAACGCGCATTGCAGACACTGGCGGCAGCGAAAAAACCGGTAGTTTACGTTGGCGGCGGCGCCGTGACTGCGAGTTGCCATCAACAACTCAAACAGATTATTGAGCAGCTTAATCTTCCCGTCGTCTCTTCATTAATGGGGCTGGGGGCGTTTCCGGCAACGCATCGTCAGGCGCTGGGGATGCTGGGAATGCACGGCACCTACGAAGCCAATATGACCATGCATAATGCCGATGTTATTTTTGCGGTCGGCGTGCGCTTTGACGATCGCACCACTAACAATCTGGCCAAGTACTGCCCGAATGCAACGGTTTTACATATTGATATCGATCCAACGTCGATCTCAAAAACCGTTACCGCCGACATTCCGATCGTTGGTGACGCGCGGTTGGTGCTGGATCAAATGCTGGAGTTGCTGGCACAAGAAACGGCTCACCAACCGTTGGATGAAATTCGTGACTGGTGGCAACAGATTGAACAGTGGCGCGCTCGCCAGTGCCTTAAATACGATACTCAGAGCGAAAAGATTAAACCGCAAGCGGTGATCGAGACACTCTGGCGGCTGACGAAAGGCGATGCATATGTCACGTCCGACGTCGGGCAGCACCAGATGTTCGCCGCGCTTTATTATCCTTTCGACAAACCGCGCCGCTGGATCAACTCCGGTGGTCTTGGCACTATGGGCTTTGGTTTGCCTGCGGCGCTGGGTGTCAAAATGGCATTGCCAGAAGAAACCGTGGTCTGCGTCACTGGCGACGGTAGCATTCAGATGAACATTCAGGAACTGTCTACCGCTTTGCAATATGAACTGCCGGTGCTGGTGGTGAATCTCAATAACCGCTATCTGGGGATGGTGAAGCAGTGGCAGGACATGATCTATTCCGGCCGCCATTCACAATCTTATATGCAGTCGCTACCGGATTTCGTTCGTCTGGCGGAAGCCTATGGCCATGTTGGGATCCAGATCTCTCATCCGCAAGAGCTGGAAAACAAACTTAGCGAGGCACTGGAACAGGTCCGCAATAATCGCCTGGTGTTTGTTGATGTCACTGTTGATGGCAGCGAGCACGTCTACCCGATGCAGATTCGTGGCGGCGGAATGGATGAAATGTGGTTAAGCAAAACGGAGAGAACCTGATTATGCGCCGGATATTATCCGTATTACTCGAAAATGAATCAGGCGCGTTATCCCGCGTGATCGGCCTCTTTTCCCAACGGGGCTATAACATTGAAAGCCTGACCGTTGCGCCAACCGACGATCCGACATTATCGCGTATGACTATCCAGACCGTGGGCGATGAAAAAGTGTTGGAGCAGATTGAAAAGCAATTACACAAGCTGGTCGATGTGCTGCGTGTTAGCGAACTGGGGCAGGGGGCGCATGTTGAGCGGGAAATCATGCTGGTGAAAATTCAGGCCAGTGGCTACGGACGTGACGAAGTGAAGCGAAATACGGAAATATTCCGTGGGCAAATCATTGATGTCACGCCATCGCTTTATACCGTTCAATTGGCGGGAACCAGCGATAAGCTTGATGCATTTTTAGCATCGATTCGCGATGTGGCGAAAATTGTGGAGGTCGCTCGTTCCGGCGTAGTAGGACTTTCGCGCGGCGATAAAATAATGCGTTGAGAATGATCTCAATGCGCAATTTACAGCCCAACATGTCACGTTGGGCTTTTTTTGCGAATTCAGTGGGAACCTGGAATAAAAGCAGTTGCCGCAGTTAATTTTCTGCGCTTAGATGTTAATGAATTTAACCCATGCCAGTACAATGGGTATGGTTTTTACATTTTACTCAAGGGGCAATTGTGAAACTGGATGAAATCGCTCGGCTGGCGGGAGTGTCGCGGACCACTGCAAGCTATGTTATTAACGGCAAAGCGAAGCAATACCGTGTGAGCGACAAAACCGTTGAAAAAGTCATGGCAGTGGTGCGTGAGCACAATTACCACCCAAATGCCGTGGCTGCTGGGCTTCGTGCTGGACGCACACGTTCGATTGGTCTTGTGATCCCCGATCTGGAGAACACAAGTTACACCCGTATCGCTAATTATCTTGAACGTCAGGCGCGGCAACGGGGTTATCAACTACTGATTGCTTGTTCCGAAGATCAGCCAGACAACGAAATGCGCTGTATTGAGCATCTTTTGCAGCGTCAGGTCGATGCCATCATTGTTTCGACGTCGCTGCCGCCGGAGCATCCTTTTTATCAACGCTGGGCTAACGACCCGTTCCCGATTGTCGCGCTGGACCGCGCCCTCGATCGTGAACACTTCACCAGCGTGGTTGGTGCCGACCAGGATGATGCAGAAATGCTGGCCGAAGAGTTACGTAAGTTTCCTGCTGAGACGGTGCTTTATCTTGGCGCGTTGCCGGAGCTTTCTGTCAGCTTCCTGCGCGAGCAGGGTTTCCGTACCGCCTGGAAAGATGATCCACGCGAAGTGCATTTCCTTTATGCCAACAGTTATGAGCGAGAAACCGCTGCCCAGTTGTTCGAAAAATGGCTGGAAACGCATCCGATGCCGCAGGCGCTGTTCACCACCTCATTTGCGTTGTTGCAAGGCGTTATGGATGTCACGCTGCGCCGCGATGGCAAACTGCCTTCTGATTTGGCAATTGCGACCTTTGGTGACAACGAATTGCTCGACTTCTTACAGTGTCCGGTATTGGCGGTAGCCCAGCGTCATCGCGACGTTGCGGAACGCGTACTGGAGATTGTGCTCGCCAGTCTGGACGAGCCGCGCAAACCAAAACCAGGCTTAACACGCATTAAACGTAATCTTTATCGTCGTGGTGTACTAAGCCGTAGATAAACATTACGAAAAGATGCGCCAGTGGATTTTACCTCTGGCGCATTGAGTACGTAATTGGACATCGATATCCATAATGTAAATAAGACTATTCTGGACAATTATCCATAAGCCCTCCTGAATATCCTGCCAATTAACTCCATTCGCTGCGCTGAATGATAATTAACTCGTAACGGTAGATTGCAATTGCATTATTTTGTTACAAGCAAATCGGCAATTGCCGATTAAACAAACACTTTTCTAAACTTTTGTCCAAAGTCGCTGGCATCAGGCATGGCGCACGTGCAACAGGGACTGTTATCCGGGGGAGATATGTCCTAAAATGCCGCTCGCGTCGCAAACTGACACTTTATATTTCCATTAAGGAAAATTGAGTCGTTTTTAAAACGGTAATGATGAATGGGATTTTTTCTTACAACTATTCATGACGTTAATTTGCTTCGTTTGTTGGGCGATTTTTAAACAATGCAGATATTAGCCGTAAACATTGGGTTTTTTGCTTCGGTAAGGAATGTTCCTGGCTTGACAAGCTTTTCCTCCGCTCCGTAAACTCCTTTTAGTGGGAATTTGTGGGATAAAGTGGTAATCGGGGGGAGACTGGCATGTTCCGGGGAGCAACGTTAGTCAATCTCGACAGTAAAGGGCGCTTATCGGTGCCTACCCGTTATCGGGAAGAACTGCTCGGGAGCGCTGCCGGTCAAATGGTGTGTACCATTGACATTCATCACCCGTGCCTGCTGCTTTACCCCCTTCCTGAATGGGAAATTATCGAGCACAAATTATCGCGTCTTTCGAGCATGAACCCTGTTGAACGTCGTGTTCAACGCCTTCTGTTAGGGCATGCCAGTGAGTGTCAGCTGGATAGCGCAGGTCGATTATTAATCGCGCCTGTGTTGCGGCAGCATGCCGGGCTGACGAAAGAAGTGATGCTGGTCGGGCAGTTCAATAAGTTCGAACTGTGGGATGAAACGACCTGGCATCAACAGGTCAGGGAAGATATCGACGCTGAACAGTCTGTTACCGAAAACTTGTCGGAGCGACTGCAGGACTTGTCTCTATAAAATGATGGAAAACTATAAACATACCACGGTACTGCTGGACGAAGCCGTAAATGGCCTCAATATCCGTCCTGACGGTATCTACATTGATGGAACTTTTGGTCGCGGTGGTCACTCACGTCTGATTCTTTCGCAACTTGGCGAAACGGGACGCTTGTTGGCAATCGATCGCGACCCGCAGGCTATTGCCGTCGCGAAGACTATTGATGATCCGCGCTTCTCCATCATTCATGGACCTTTCTCTGCGCTGGGCGAATATGTCGCCGAGCGCGATCTTATCGGCAAGATCGACGGCATTCTGCTCGATCTTGGCGTCTCTTCACCGCAACTCGATGATGCTGAACGCGGTTTTTCCTTTATGCGCGATGGCCCGTTGGACATGCGTATGGACCCGACGCGCGGTCAGTCTGCCGCCGAATGGCTACAAACCGCAGAAGAATCCGATATTGCCTGGGTATTAAAAACCTATGGCGAAGAGCGTTTTGCTAAACGTATTGCACGCGCCATTGTCGAGCGTAACCGCGAACAGCCGATGACCCGCACTAAAGAACTGGCAGAAGTCGTTGCTGCCGCAACGCCGGTGAAAGACAAATTCAAACATCCCGCGACCCGTACCTTCCAGGCGGTGCGCATTTGGGTGAACAGTGAACTGGAGGAGATAGAGCAGGCGCTAAAAAGCTCGCTTAACGTGCTGGCCCCAGGCGGGCGGCTTTCGATCATCAGTTTTCATTCGCTGGAAGATCGTATTGTGAAACGCTTTATGCGTGAAAACAGTCGCGGTCCACAAGTTCCGGCAGGGTTACCGATGACTGAAGAGCAGCTCAAAAAACTGGGTGGCCGTCAGTTGCGAGCACTAGGTAAGTTGATGCCGGGCGAAGAAGAGGTGGCAGAGAACCCTCGTGCCCGTAGTTCAGTTCTGCGTATTGCAGAGAGGACGAACGCATGATCAGCAGAGTGACAGAAGCCCTCAGCAAAGTTAAAGGATCGATGGGAAGCCACGAGCGCCATGCCTTGCCTGGCGTTATCGGTGACGATCTTTTGCGGTTTGGGAAGCTGCCGCTCTGCCTGTTCATTTGCATTATTTTGACGGCGGTGACTGTGGTGACCACGGCGCACCATACCCGTTTGCTCACCGCTCAGCGCGAACAACTGGTGCTGGAGCGAGACGCTTTAGACATTGAATGGCGTAACCTCATTCTTGAAGAGAATGCGCTCGGCGACCATAGCCGGGTGGAACGAATCGCCACGGAGAAGCTGCAAATGCAGCATGTTGATCCATCACAAGAAAATATCGTAGTGCAAAAATAAGGATAAACGCGACGCATGAAAGCAGCGGCGAAAACGCAGAAACCAAAACGTCAGGAAGAACATGCCAACTTTATCAGTTGGCGTTTTGCGTTGTTATGCGGCTGTATTTTATTGGCACTGGCTTTCCTGCTGGGGCGCGTTGCCTGGTTGCAGGTAATCTCCCCGGATATGCTGGTGAAAGAGGGCGACATGCGCTCTCTTCGCGTTCAGCAAGTCTCCACCTCCCGCGGCATGATTACCGACCGTTCTGGTCGTCCGTTAGCAGTGAGTGTGCCAGTAAAAGCGATCTGGGCCGACCCGAAAGAAGTGCATGAAGCCGGTGGCATCAGCGTCGGCGACCGCTGGAAGGCGCTGGCTAACGCGCTCAATATTCCGCTGGATCAACTTTCTGCCCGCATTAATGCCAACCCGAAAGGGCGCTTTATCTATCTGGCGCGTCAGGTTAACCCTGACATGGCTGAATACATCAAAAAACTGAAGCTGCCGGGGATTCATCTGCGCGAAGAATCTCGCCGTTACTACCCGTCTGGCGAAGTGACCGCTCACCTCATTGGCTTTACCAACGTCGATAGCCAGGGGATTGAGGGCGTCGAGAAAAGTTTTGATAAATGGCTTACCGGGCAACCGGGCGAACGTATTGTGCGTAAAGACCGCTATGGCCGTGTAATCGAAGATATTTCTTCTACCGACAGCCAGGCGGCGCACAACCTGGCGTTGAGTATTGATGAACGCCTGCAGGCGCTGGTTTATCGCGAACTGAACAACGCCGTGGCCTTTAACAAGGCGGAATCCGGTAGTGCCGTGCTGGTGGATGTCAACACTGGCGAAGTGCTGGCGATGGCTAACAGCCCGTCTTATAACCCAAACAATCTGAGTGGCACGCCGAAAGAGGCGATGCGTAACCGTACCATTACCGACGTGTTTGAACCGGGCTCTACTGTCAAACCGATGGTGGTGATGACTGCGTTGCAGCGCGGCGTGGTGCGGGAAAACTCGGTACTGAATACCGTTCCTTATCGAATTAACGGCCACGAAATTAAAGACGTGGCGCGCTACAGCGAATTAACCCTGACCGGGGTATTACAGAAGTCGAGTAACGTCGGTGTTTCCAAGCTGGCGTTAGCGATGCCGTCCTCAGCGTTAGTAGATACTTACTCACGTTTTGGGTTGGGAAAAGCGACCAATTTGGGGTTGGTCGGAGAACGCAGTGGCTTATATCCTCAAAAACAACGGTGGTCTGACATAGAGAGGGCCACCTTCTCTTTCGGCTACGGGCTAATGGTAACACCGTTACAGTTAGCGCGAGTCTACGCAACCATCGGCAGCTATGGTATCTATCGCCCGCTGTCGATTACCAAGGTTGACCCCCCGGTTCCTGGTGAACGTGTCTTCCCGGAATCCATTGTCCGCACTGTGGTGCATATGATGGAAAGCGTGGCACTACCGGGCGGCGGTGGCGTGAAGGCGGCGATTAAAGGCTATCGTATCGCCATTAAAACCGGTACCGCGAAAAAGGTCGGGCCGGATGGTCGCTACATCAATAAATATATTGCTTATACCGCAGGCGTTGCGCCTGCGAGTCAGCCGCGCTTCGCGCTGGTTGTTGTTATCAACGATCCGCAGGCGGGTAAATACTACGGCGGCGCCGTTTCCGCGCCGGTCTTTGGTGCCATCATGGGCGGCGTATTGCGCACCATGAACATCGAACCGGATGCGCTGACAACGGGTGATAAAAACGAATTTGTGATTAATCAAGGCGAGGGGACAGGTGGCAGATCGTAATTTGCGCGACCTTCTTGCTCCGTGGGTGCCAAACGCACCTTCGCGAGCACTGCGAGAGATGACACTCGACAGCCGTGTGGCTGCGTCGGGCGATCTTTTTGTAGCTGTAGTAGGTCATCAGGCGGACGGGCGTCGATATATCCCGCAGGCGATAGCGCAAGGTGTGGCTGCCATTATTGCTGAGGCAAAAGATGAGGCGACCGATGGTGAAATCCGTGAAATGCACGGCGTACCGGTCATCTATCTCAGCCAGCTCAATGAGCGTTTATCAGCGCTGGCGGGCCGCTTTTACCATGAACCCTCTGACAATTTACGTCTCGTGGGCGTTACGGGCACTAACGGCAAAACCACGACTACCCAGCTTCTGGCGCAGTGGAGTCAGTTGCTTGGTGAAACCAGCGCGGTGATGGGTACCGTAGGTAACGGCCTGCTGGGTAAAGTTATTCCGACGGAAAACACGACCGGTTCGGCAGTCGACGTTCAGCATGAGCTGGCGGGGCTGGTGGATCAGGGCGCGACTTTTTGCGCAATGGAAGTTTCCTCCCATGGGCTGGTACAACACCGTGTGGCAGCATTGAAATTTGCGGCGTCGGTTTTTACCAACTTAAGCCGCGATCACCTTGATTATCACGGTGATATGGAACATTACGAAGCCGCAAAATGGCTGCTTTATTCTGAACACCATTGCGGTCAGGCGATAGTCAACGCCGATGACGAAGTAGGCCGTCGCTGGCTGGCAAAACTACCAGACGCGGTTGCGGTGTCGATGGAAGACCATATCAATCTGAACTGTCATGGCCGCTGGCTGAAAGTGACCGATGTGAACTATCACGACAGCGGCGCGACTATCCGCTTTAGCTCAAGTTGGGGCGATGGGGAAATAGAAAGCCGCCTGATGGGCGCTTTTAACGTCAGCAACCTGATGTTGGCGCTGGCGACACTGCTGGCGCTGGGTTATCCGCTGGCGGATCTGCTAAAAACTGCCGCACGTCTGCAACCGGTTTGCGGACGTATGGAAGTGTTCACTGCGCCAGGCAAACCGACGGTGGTTGTGGATTACGCTCACACCCCGGATGCACTGGAAAAAGCTTTGCAGGCTGCACGTCTTCATTGTGCAGGCAAGCTGTGGTGCGTCTTCGGCTGTGGCGGCGATCGTGATAAAGGCAAGCGTCCACTGATGGGGGCGATTGCTGAAGAGTTTGCCGACGTGGCGGTGGTGACGGACGATAACCCGCGTACCGAAGAACCGCGCGCCATCATCAACGATATTCTGGCGGGAATGTTAGATGCCGGACGTGCCAAAGTGATGGAAGGCCGTGCCGAAGCGGTGACTTGCGCCGTTATGCAGGCTAAAGAGAATGATGTGGTGCTGGTCGCGGGCAAAGGCCATGAAGATTACCAGATTGTTGGCAATCAGCGCCTGGACTACTCCGATCGCGTCACGGTAGCGCGTCTGCTGGGGGTGATCGCATGATTAGCGTAACCCTTAGCCAACTTACCGATATTCTCAACGGTGAACTAAAAGGGGAAGATGTCACCCTGGATGCCGTAACGACTGACACGCGGAAACTGACGCCAGGCTGTCTGTTTGTCGCCCTGAAAGGCGAACGTTTCGATGCCCACGATTTTGCCGACCAGGCGAAAGCTGGCGGCGCAGGTGCATTACTGGTCAGCCGTCCGCTGGATATCGACCTGCCGCAGTTAATCGTTAAAGACACGCGTCTGGCATTCGGTGAACTGGCTGCATGGGTACGCCAGCAAGTTCCGGCTCGTGTGGTTGCTCTGACCGGTTCCTCTGGTAAAACCTCCGTTAAAGAGATGACTGCGGCGATTTTAAGCCAGTGCGGTAATACGCTTTATACCGCGGGCAATCTCAACAACGACATCGGCGTGCCAATGACGCTGCTGCGCTTAACGCCGGAATACGATTACGCAGTTATCGAACTTGGCGCGAACCATCAGGGCGAAATTGCCTGGACTGTTAGCCTGACCCGCCCGGAAGCGGCGCTGGTCAACAACCTGGCGGCGGCGCATCTGGAAGGTTTCGGTTCTTTGGCTGGCGTGGCAAAAGCGAAAGGCGAAATCTTTACCGGCTTGCCGGAAAACGGTATCGCCATTATGAACGCCGACAACAACGACTGGCTGAACTGGCAGAGCGTAATTGGCTCTCGCAAAGTGTGGCGTTTCTCACCCAATGCCGCCAACAGCGATTTCACCGCCACCAATATCCATGTGACTTCGCACGGCACTGAATTTACGCTGCAAACCCCAACAGGTAGTGTCGATGTTCTGCTGCCGTTGCCCGGGCGTCACAATATTGCGAATGCGCTGGCAGCCGCCGCGCTCTCCATGTCCGTGGGCGCAACGCTTGATGCTATCAAAGCGGGGCTGGCAAATCTGAAAGCCGTTCCCGGGCGTCTGTTCCCCATTCAACTGGCGGAAAACCAGTTGCTGCTCGACGACTCCTACAACGCCAATGTCGGTTCAATGACCGCAGCAGTCCAGGTACTGGCTGAAATGCCTGGCTACCGCGTGCTGGTGGTGGGCGATATGGCGGAACTGGGCGCTGAAAGCGAAGCCTGCCATGTACAGGTGGGCGAAGCGGCGAAGGCGGCTGGTATTGACCGCGTGTTAAGCGTGGGTAAACAAAGCCATGCTATCAGCACCGCCAGCGGTGTTGGCGAACATTTTGCGGATAAATCCGCGTTAATTGCGCGTCTTAAATCACTGATTGCAGAGCAACAGGTGATTACGATTTTAGTTAAGGGTTCACGTAGTGCCGCCATGGAAGAGGTGGTACGCGCTTTACAGGAGAATGGGACATGCTAGTTTGGCTGGCCGAACATTTGGTCAAATATTATTCCGGCTTTAACGTCTTTTCCTATCTGACGTTTCGCGCCATCGTCAGCCTGCTGACCGCGCTGTTCATCTCATTGTGGATGGGCCCGCGTATGATTGCCCAATTTGCAAAACTCTCCTTTGGTCAGGTCGTTCGTAACGATGGCCCGGAATCGCACTTTAGTAAGCGCGGTACGCCGACCATGGGCGGGATTATGATCCTGACGGCGATTGTGATCTCCGTACTGCTGTGGGCTTACCCGTCTAACCCGTATGTCTGGTGCGTACTGGTAGTGCTGATCGGTTACGGCATCATTGGCTTCGTTGATGACTATCGCAAAGTTGTACGCAAAGACACCAAAGGGTTGATCGCACGTTGGAAGTATTTCTGGATGTCGGTCATTGCGCTGGGTGTTGCTTTCGCTTTGTACCTTGCCGGGAAAGACACGCCAGCAACGCAGCTGGTGGTTCCGTTCTTTAAAGATGTGATGCCGCAACTGGGGCTGTTCTACATTCTGCTGGCTTACTTCGTCATTGTGGGGACTGGCAACGCGGTAAACCTGACCGATGGTCTCGACGGTCTGGCAATTATGCCGACCGTATTTGTCGCCGGTGGTTTTGCGCTGGTGGCGTGGGCAACCGGCAACATGAACTTTGCCAGCTATTTACACATACCGTATCTGCGACACGCCGGGGAACTGGTTATTGTCTGCACCGCGATAGTCGGGGCGGGGCTGGGCTTTCTGTGGTTTAACACCTATCCGGCACAGGTATTTATGGGTGACGTAGGTTCGCTGGCGTTAGGCGGCGCGCTGGGCATTATCGCCGTACTGCTGCGTCAGGAATTCCTGCTGGTGATTATGGGCGGTGTGTTTGTGGTTGAAACCCTGTCGGTTATTTTGCAGGTCGGCTCCTTTAAACTGCGCGGGCAACGTATTTTCCGCATGGCGCCGATTCATCACCACTATGAACTGAAAGGCTGGCCGGAACCGCGCGTCATTGTGCGCTTCTGGATTATTTCGCTGATGCTGGTCCTGATTGGTCTGGCAACGCTGAAGGTACGTTAATCATGGCTGATTACCAGGGTAAAAATGTCGTTATTATCGGCCTGGGCCTCACCGGGCTTTCCTGCGTGGACTTTTTCCTTGCTCGCGGCGTGACGCCGCGTGTTATGGATACACGTATGACACCTCCAGGCCTGGATAAATTACCCGAAGCGGTGGAACGTCACACTGGCGGTCTTAATGACGAGTGGTTGATGGCAGCCGATCTGATCGTCGCCAGCCCCGGCATTGCGCTGGCGCATCCGTCCCTAAGCGCCGCTGCCGATGCCGGAATTGAAATTGTTGGCGATATCGAACTGTTCTGCCGCGAAGCGCAGGCACCGATTGTGGCGATCACCGGTTCTAACGGCAAAAGCACTGTCACCACCTTAGTGGGCGAAATGGCGAAAGCAGCAGGTGTTAACGTCGGCGTGGGTGGCAACATTGGCCTGCCTGCGTTGATGTTGCTGGATGCCGAGTGCGAACTGTACGTGCTGGAACTGTCAAGCTTCCAACTGGAAACGACATCCAGCTTACAGGCGGTGGCGGCGACCATTTTGAACGTGACTGAAGATCATATGGATCGCTATCCGTTTGGATTGCAGCAATATCGTGCGGCAAAACTGCGCATTTACGAAAATGCGAAAGTGTGTGTCGTCAATGCCGATGATGCCTTAACGATGCCGATTCGCGGTGCGGATGAACGTTGCGTCAGCTTTGGCGTCAACATGGGTGACTATCACCTGAATCATCAGCAGGGCGAAACCTGGCTGCGAGTGAAAGGCGAGAAAGTATTGAACGTGAAAGAGATGAAACTTTCCGGGCAACACAACTATACCAATGCGCTGGCAGCGCTGGCGCTGGCTGATGCCGCAGGGTTACCGCGCGCCAGCAGCCTGAAAGCGTTAACCACGTTCACTGGTCTGCCGCATCGTTTTGAAGTGGTGCTGGAGCATAACGGCGTGCGCTGGATTAACGATTCGAAAGCCACCAACGTCGGGAGTACAGAGGCGGCGCTGAACGGCTTGCAGGTAGACGGTACGCTGCATTTATTGCTGGGCGGTGATGGTAAATCGGCGGATTTCAGTCCACTGGCGCGCTATCTGAATGGCGACAACGTGCGTTTGTACTGTTTTGGTCGTGATGGCGCCCAGTTAGCGGCACTGCGCCCGGAAGTGGCAGAGCAAACCGAAACCATGGAGCAGGCGATGCTCTTGCTGGCGCCACGCGTGCAGCCAGGGGATATGGTGCTGTTGTCACCAGCCTGTGCCAGCCTCGATCAGTTCAAGAACTTTGAACAACGGGGCAATGAGTTCGCCCGTCTGGCGAAGGAGTTAGGTTGATGCGTTTATCTCTCCCTCGCCTGAAAATGCCGCGCCTGCCAGGACTCAGTATCCTGGTCTGGATCTCCACGGCGCTTAAAGGCTGGGTGATGGGCTCGCGGGAAAAAGATACCGACAGCCTGATCATGTACGATCGCACCTTGCTGTGGCTGACCTTCGGCCTCGCGGCGATCGGCTTTATCATGGTGACTTCGGCGTCAATGCCCATTGGGCAGCGCTTAACCAACGATCCGTTTTTCTTCGCGAAGCGTGATGGCGTCTATCTGATCCTGGCGTTCATTCTGGCGATCATTACGCTGCGTCTGCCGATGGAGTTCTGGCAACGTTACAGCGCCACGATGCTGCTTGGATCAATCATCCTGCTGATGATCGTACTGGTGGTGGGTAGCTCGGTTAAAGGGGCATCGCGTTGGATCGATCTTGGCTTGCTGCGTATCCAGCCTGCGGAGCTGACCAAGCTGTCGCTGTTTTGCTATATCGCCAACTATCTGGTGCGCAAAGGCGATGAAGTGCGTAACAACCTGCGCGGCTTCCTGAAACCGATGGGCGTGATTCTGGTGCTGGCAGTGTTGCTGCTGGCGCAGCCTGACCTTGGTACAGTAGTCGTATTGTTCGTCACCACACTGGCGATGCTGTTCCTGGCGGGGGCTAAATTGTGGCAATTCATTGCCATTATCGGCATGGGGATTTCAGCTGTTGTGTTGCTGATCCTCGCCGAACCGTACCGTATCCGCCGTGTTACTGCGTTCTGGAACCCGTGGGAAGATCCCTTCGGCAGTGGCTATCAGCTGACGCAATCCCTGATGGCGTTTGGTCGTGGCGAACTGTGGGGGCAAGGTTTAGGCAATTCGGTACAAAAACTGGAGTATCTGCCAGAAGCGCACACTGACTTCATTTTCGCCATTATCGGCGAAGAACTGGGGTATATCGGTGTGGTGCTGGCGCTTTTAATGGTATTCTTCGTCGCTTTTCGTGCGATGTCGATTGGCCGTAAAGCGTTAGAAATTGACCACCGTTTTTCCGGTTTTCTCGCCTGTTCAATTGGTATCTGGTTTAGCTTCCAGGCGCTGGTTAACGTAGGCGCGGCAGCGGGGATGTTGCCAACCAAAGGTCTGACATTACCGCTGATCAGTTACGGTGGTTCGAGCTTACTGATTATGTCGACAGCCATCATGATGCTGTTACGTATTGATTATGAAACACGTCTGGAGAAAGCGCAGGCGTTTGTACGAGGTTCTCGATGAGTGGTAAAGGGAAGCGATTAATGGTGATGGCAGGCGGTACTGGCGGGCATGTGTTCCCGGGACTGGCTGTTGCACACCATTTAATGGCCCAGGGGTGGCAAGTTCGCTGGCTGGGTACTGCCGATCGTATGGAAGCGGACTTAGTGCCGAAGCACGGTATCGAGATCGACTTTATTCGTATTTCTGGTCTGCGCGGCAAGGGTATTAAAGCGTTGCTCGCGGCTCCGCTGCGGATCTTTAACGCCTGGCGTCAGGCGCGGGCGATTATGAAAGCTTACAAGCCCGATGTGGTGCTCGGTATGGGCGGCTATGTTTCCGGGCCTGGTGGTCTGGCAGCATGGTCGTTAGGCATTCCGGTCGTACTTCACGAACAAAACGGCATTGCTGGCTTGACCAATAAATGGCTGGCGAAAATTGCTACCAAAGTCATGCAGGCGTTTCCTGGGGCTTTCCCTGATGCCGAAGTTGTTGGTAACCCGGTGCGTACTGATGTGCTGGCGCTGCCGTTGCCACAGCAGCGTATGGCTGGTCGTGAAGGTCCGGTTCGTGTTCTGGTTGTGGGTGGTTCCCAGGGAGCGCGCATCCTTAACCAGACAATGCCGCAGGTTGCAGCAAAGCTGGGTGATTCAGTCACTATCTGGCATCAGAGCGGCAAAGGTTCGCAACAAACCGTTGAACAGGCTTATGCCGAAGCGGGGCAACCGCAGCATAAAGTGACGGAATTTATTGATGATATGGCGGCGGCCTATGCGTGGGCGGATGTCGTCGTTTGCCGCTCTGGCGCGTTGACGGTGAGTGAAATCGCTGCGGCAGGGCTACCGGCGTTGTTTGTGCCGTTTCAACATAAAGACCGCCAACAGTACTGGAATGCGCTGCCGCTGGAAAAAGCGGGCGCGGCCAAAATTATCGAGCAGCCACAGCTTACTGTGGATGCCGTCGCCAACACCCTGGCCGGGTGGTCGCGAGAAACCTTATTAACCATGGCAGAACGCGCCCGAGCTGCATCCATTCCGGATGCCACCGAGCGAGTGGCAAATGAAGTGAGTCGGGCTGCCCGGGCGTAATCGTAGCGATGCCTTTTGCATCGTATGAATTTGAGAAGTTAATGGCGTAAAGAATGAATACACAACAATTGGCAAAACTGCGTTACATCGTGCCTGAAATGCGTCGCGTTCGGCACATACACTTTGTCGGCATCGGTGGTGCCGGTATGGGCGGTATTGCCGAAGTTCTGGCCAATGAAGGGTATCAGATCAGTGGTTCCGATTTAGCGCCAAACCCAGTCACGCAACAGTTAACGAATCTGGGAGCGACGATTTACTTCAACCATCGCCCGGAAAACGTGCGTGATGCCAGTGTGGTCGTAGTTTCCAGCGCGATTTCCGCCGATAACCCGGAAATTGTTGCCGCTCATGAGGCACGTATTCCGGTTATTCGTCGTGCTGAAATGCTGGCTGAGTTAATGCGTTTTCGTCATGGCATCGCCATTGCCGGGACGCATGGCAAAACCACAACCACCGCGATGGTTTCCAGCATCTACGCAGAAGCGGGCCTCGACCCGACCTTCGTGAACGGTGGGCTGGTAAAAGCGGCGGGAGTTCATGCACGTTTAGGGCACGGTCGTTACCTGATTGCTGAAGCGGATGAAAGCGATGCGTCGTTCCTGCATCTGCAACCGATGGTAGCGATTGTCACTAATATCGAAGCCGACCATATGGATACCTACCAGGGCGACTTTGAGAATTTAAAACAGACCTTTATTAATTTTCTGCACAACCTGCCGTTTTACGGTCGTGCGGTGATGTGTGTTGACGATCCGGTAATTCGCGAATTGTTACCGCGTGTAGGCCGTCAGACCACCACTTATGGCTTCAGCGAAGATGCTGACGTGCGTGTGGAAGATTATCAGCAGATTGGCCCGCAGGGACACTTTACGCTGCTGCGTCAGGACAAAGAGCCAATGCGCGTTACACTGAATGCGCCAGGTCGTCACAATGCCCTGAATGCTGCCGCTGCCGTTGCGGTCGCCACGGAAGAGGGGATTGAAGACGAGGCTATTTTGCGTGCGCTGGAGAGTTTCCAGGGGACCGGACGCCGCTTTGATTTCCTTGGTGAATTTCCATTGGAACCCGTGAATGGTAAAAGCGGTACGGCAATGCTGGTTGATGACTATGGTCACCACCCGACCGAAGTGGACGCGACTATTAAAGCGGCGCGTGCAGGTTGGCCGGATAAAAACCTGGTGATGCTGTTTCAGCCGCACCGTTTCACCCGTACGCGCGACCTGTATGACGATTTGTCCAATGTGCTGACTCAGGTGGATACCCTGCTGATGCTGGAAGTGTATCCGGCAGGCGAAGCACCTATTCCGGGAGCGGACAGTCGTTCGTTGTGTCGTACAATCCGTGGCCGTGGGAAAATTGATCCGATTCTGGTGCCGGACCCGGCGCAGGTGGCCGAGATGTTAGCACCAGTATTAACTGGTAACGACCTGATCCTCGTTCAGGGGGCAGGAAATATCGGAAAAATTGCCCGATCTTTAGCTGAAATCAAACTGAAGCCGCAAACTACGGAGGAAGAGCAACATGACTGATAAAATCGCGGTCCTGTTGGGCGGGACCTCCGCAGAGCGGGAAGTTTCTCTGAATTCTGGCGCGGCAGTGTTAGCTGGGCTGCGTGAAGGCGGTATTGACGCGTATCCTGTCGACCCGAAAGAAATCGACGTAACGCAACTGAAGTCGATGGGCTTTCAGAAAGTGTTTATCGCTCTGCACGGTCGCGGTGGTGAAGATGGCACGCTGCAGGGTATGCTCGAGCTGATGGGCTTGCCTTATACCGGCAGTGGAGTGATGGCATCTGCGCTTTCAATGGATAAACTACGCAGCAAACTGCTTTGGCAGGGCGCTGGTTTACCGGTAGCGCCGTGGGTAGCATTAACCCGCGCAGAGTTTGAAAAAGGCATTAGTGATAAGCAGTTAGCAGAAATTTCTGCCTTAGGTTTGCCGCTTATCGTCAAGCCGAGCCGCGAAGGTTCCAGTGTGGGAATGTCAAAAGTAGTAGCAGAAAATGCTCTGCAAGATGCATTAAGATTGGCATTTCAGCACGATGAAGAAGTATTGATTGAAAAATGGCTAAGTGGGCCGGAGTTCACGGTTGCGATACTCGGTGAAGAAATTTTACCGTCAATACGTATTCAACCCGCTGGAACCTTCTATGATTATGAGGCGAAGTATCTCTCTGATGAGACACAGTATTTCTGCCCGGCAGGTTTAGAAGTGGCTCAAGAGGCAAATTTGCAGGCATTAGTGCTGAAAGCATGGACGACTTTAGGATGCAAAGGATGGGGGCGTATAGACGTCATGCTGGACAGTGATGGACAGTTTTATCTGCTGGAAGCTAATACCTCACCGGGTATGACCAGTCACAGTCTGGTGCCGATGGCGGCACGTCAGGCGGGTATGAGCTTCTCGCAGTTGGTAGTACGAATTCTGGAACTGGCGGACTAATATGTCGCAGGCTGCTCTGAACACGCGAAACAGTGAAGAAGAGATTTCTTCTCACCGCAATAATGGAACGCGTCTGGCGGGGATCCTTTTCCTGCTGACCGTTTTAACGACAGTGTTGGTGAGCGGCTGGGTCGTGTTGGGCTGGATGGAAGATGCGCAACGCCTGCCGCTCTCAAAGCTGGTGTTGACCGGTGAACGCCATTACACGCGTAATGACGATATCCGGCAGTCGATCCTGGCATTGGGTGAGCCAGGTACCTTTATGACCCAGGATGTAAACATCATCCAGACGCAAATTGAACAACGCCTGCCGTGGATTAAGCAGGTGAGCGTCAGAAAGCAGTGGCCTGATGAATTGAAGATTCATCTGGTTGAATATGTGCCGATTGCGCGTTGGAATGATCAGCATATGGTTGACGCCGAAGGAAACACCTTCAGCGTTCCGCCAGATCGCACCAGCAAGCAGGTGCTCCCAATGTTGTATGGTCCGGAAGGCAGCGCAAATGAAGTGTTGCAGGGTTATCGCGAAATGGGGCAGATGCTGGCAAAGGACAGATTTACTCTGAAGGAAGCGGCGATGACCGCGCGGCGTTCCTGGCAGTTGACGCTGAATAACGATATTAAGCTCAATCTTGGCCGGGGCGATACGATGAAACGTTTGGCTCGCTTTGTAGAACTTTATCCGGTTTTACAGCAGCAGGCGCAAACCGATGGCAAACGGATTAGCTACGTTGATTTGCGTTATGACTCTGGTGCGGCAGTCGGCTGGGCGCCCTTGCCGCCAGAGGAATCTACTCAGCAACAAAATCAGGCACAGGCAGAACAACAATGATCAAGGCGACGGACAGAAAACTGGTAGTAGGACTGGAGATTGGTACCGCGAAGGTTGCCGCTTTAGTAGGGGAAGTTCTGCCCGACGGTATGGTCAATATCATTGGTGTGGGCAGCTGCCCGTCACGTGGTATGGATAAAGGCGGGGTGAACGACCTCGAATCCGTGGTCAAGTGCGTACAGCGCGCCATTGACCAGGCAGAATTGATGGCAGATTGTCAGATCTCTTCGGTATATCTGGCGCTTTCTGGTAAGCACATCAGCTGCCAGAATGAAATTGGTATGGTGCCTATTTCTGAAGAAGAAGTGACACAAGAAGATGTAGAAAATGTCGTCCATACCGCGAAATCGGTGCGCGTGCGTGATGAACATCGTGTGCTGCATGTGATCCCGCAAGAGTATGCGATTGACTATCAGGAAGGGATCAAAAATCCGGTAGGACTTTCTGGCGTGCGTATGCAGGCAAAAGTGCACCTGATCACATGTCACAACGATATGGCAAAAAACATTGTGAAAGCCGTTGAACGTTGTGGCCTGAAAGTTGACCAACTGATATTTGCCGGACTGGCATCAAGTTATTCGGTATTGACGGAAGACGAACGAGAACTGGGCGTCTGCGTCGTCGATATCGGTGGTGGTACAATGGATATCGCCGTTTATACTGGCGGGGCATTGCGTCACACCAAGGTAATTCCTTATGCTGGCAATGTCGTGACCAGTGATATCGCTTATGCCTTTGGCACACCGCCAAGCGACGCCGAAGCGATTAAAGTTCGTCATGGCTGCGCGCTGGGTTCCATCGTCGGTAAAGACGAGAGCGTGGAAGTGCCGAGTGTAGGTGGTCGTCCGCCGCGTAGTCTGCAACGTCAGACGCTGGCGGAGGTGATTGAGCCGCGCTATACCGAGCTGCTCAACCTGGTCAACGAAGAGATATTGCAGCTGCAGGAAAAGCTTCGCCAACAAGGCGTAAAGCATCACCTGGCTGCGGGTATTGTATTAACCGGTGGCGCGGCGCAGATCGAAGGTCTTGCCGCCTGCGCTCAACGCGTGTTTCATACGCAGGTGCGTATCGGCGCGCCGCTGAATATCACCGGTTTAACGGATTACGCTCAGGAGCCGTATTATTCAACGGCAGTGGGATTGCTTCATTACGGGAAAGAGTCACATCTTAACGGTGAAGCGGAAGTTGAAAAACGTGTTACAGCATCTGTTGGCTCGTGGATCAAGCGACTCAATAGTTGGCTGCGAAAAGAATTTTAATTTTTATGAGGCCGGCGGTGATTACGGCCTCAGGCGACAGGCACATATCGGAGAGAAACTATGTTTGAACCAATGGAACTTACCAACGACGCGGTGATTAAAGTCATCGGCGTCGGCGGCGGCGGCGGTAATGCTGTTGAACACATGGTGCGTGAGCGCATTGAAGGTGTTGAATTTTTCGCGGTAAATACCGATGCACAGGCGCTGCGTAAAACAGCGGTTGGGCAGACGATTCAGATCGGTAGTGGTATCACCAAAGGACTGGGAGCTGGCGCTAATCCAGAAGTTGGCCGTAATGCGGCTGATGAGGATCGTGATGCACTGCGTGCGGCGCTGGAAGGTGCAGACATGGTCTTTATTGCAGCGGGCATGGGCGGTGGTACCGGTACAGGTGCAGCGCCGGTTGTTGCTGAAGTGGCTAAAGATTTAGGTATTCTGACCGTTGCTGTCGTGACCAAGCCTTTCAACTTTGAAGGCAAGAAGCGTATGGCATTTGCGGAGCAGGGGATCACTGAATTATCCAAACATGTGGACTCACTGATCACAATCCCGAACGACAAACTGCTGAAAGTTCTGGGCCGCGGTATCTCCCTGCTGGACGCGTTTGGCGCAGCTAACGATGTGCTGAAAGGCGCGGTTCAGGGTATCGCCGAACTGATTACTCGTCCGGGTCTGATGAACGTGGACTTTGCAGACGTACGTACCGTGATGTCTGAAATGGGCTACGCAATGATGGGTTCTGGCGTGGCGAGCGGTGAAGACCGTGCGGAAGAAGCGGCCGAAATGGCAATTTCTTCTCCGCTGCTGGAAGATATCGACCTGTCTGGCGCGCGCGGTGTGCTGGTTAACATCACTGCGGGCTTCGACCTGCGTCTGGATGAATTCGAAACCGTAGGTAACACCATCCGTGCATTTGCTTCGGACAACGCGACCGTGGTTATCGGTACTTCTCTTGACCCGGATATGAACGATGAACTGCGTGTAACCGTGGTTGCTACAGGTATCGGTATGGACAAACGTCCTGAAATCACCCTCGTGACCAATAAGCAAGTTCAACAGCCAGTGATGGATCGCTACCAGCAGCATGGTATGGCGCCGCTGACGCAAGAGCAGAAGCCCGTGGCTAAAGTGGTGAACGACAATACGCCACAAACCGTGAAAGAGCCGGATTATCTGGATATCCCGGCATTCCTGCGTAAGCAAGCTGACTAAGAATTAGCTGGAATTTGGGTTGCGAGGCTCTTTGTGCTAAACTGGCCTGCCGAATGTATAGTACACTTCGGTTGGATAGATAATTTGGCGAGATAATACGATGATCAAACAAAGGACACTTAAACGTATCGTTCAGGCGACGGGTGTCGGTTTACATACCGGCAAGAAAGTCACCCTGACCTTACGCCCTGCGCCGGCCAACACCGGGGTCATCTATCGTCGCACCGACTTGAATCCACCGGTAGATTTCCCGGCCGATGCCAAATCTGTGCGTGATACCATGCTCTGTACGTGTCTGGTCAACGAGCATGATGTACGGATTTCAACTGTTGAGCACCTGAACGCAGCGCTCGCGGGCTTAGGCATCGATAACATTGTTATCGAAGTTAACGCGCCGGAAATCCCAATCATGGACGGCAGTGCCGCTCCGTTTGTTTACCTGCTGCTTGATGCTGGTATCGACGAGCTGAACTGCGCCAAGAAATTTGTTCGCATCAAAGAGACTGTTCGCGTCGAAGATGGCGATAAGTGGGCTGAATTTAAGCCGTACAATGGTTTTTCGCTGGACTTCACCATCGATTTCAACCATCCGGCAATCGATTCCAGCAATCAACGCTATGCGATGAACTTCTCTGCTGATGCGTTTATGCGCCAGATCAGCCGTGCGCGTACGTTTGGTTTCATGCGTGATATCGAATATCTGCAGTCCCGTGGCCTGTGCCTGGGCGGCAGCTTCGATTGTGCCATCGTTGTTGACGATTATCGCGTACTGAACGAAGACGGCCTGCGTTTTGAAGACGAGTTTGTGCGTCACAAAATGCTCGACGCGATCGGTGATTTGTTCATGTGTGGTCACAACATTATCGGCGCATTTACCGCTTATAAATCCGGTCATGCACTGAATAACAAACTGTTGCAGGCTGTCCTGGCAAAACAGGAAGCCTGGGAATATGTGACCTTCCAGGACGACGCAGAACTGCCGTTGGCCTTCAAAGCGCCTTCAGCCGTACTGGCATAACGACATCTATACTGTCGTATAAAATTCGACTGGCAAATCTGGCACTCTCTCCGGCCAGGTGACCCAGTCGTTTTTTTTTGAGTTTTTACAGCGTCGTAAGAAATCGGTGCGAACGCTGTTTTCTTAAGCACTTTTACGTGTTACTTATCTTGAATACTGCTGTGGACTTCTGGCTTTAATGATAAGATTTGTGCGCTAAAAACGTTGAATACGATCGGGATGGCAATAACGTGAGTGGAATACTGACGCGCTGGCGACAGTTAGGTAGACGCTACTTCTGGCCGCATCTCTTATTAGGGATGGTCGCGGCGAGTTTAGGTTTGCCTGCGCTCAGCAACGCCGCCGAGCCAAACGCGCCCGCAAAAGCGACAACGCGCAATCACGAGCCTTCAGCCAAAGTTAACTTTAGTCAGTTGGCCTTGCTGGAAGCAAACACGCGCCGCCCGAACTCTAACTATTCCGTTGATTACTGGCATCAACATGCTATTCGCACGGTAATACGCCATCTCTCCTTTGCAATGGCGCCGCAAACGCTGCCCGTTGCCGAGGAATCTTTACCGCTTCAGGCGCAACATCTTGCTTTACTGGATACGCTCAGCGCGCTGCTGACCCAGGAAGGCACGCGGTCTGAAAATGGTTATCGCATTGATTATGCGCATTTTACCCCGCAAGCAAACTTCAGCACGCCCGTCTGGATAAGCCAGGCGCAGGGCATCCGTGCTGGCCCTCAACGCCTCAGCTAACAACGAAAAACCTTTACTTCATTTTATTTACTCCGCAATGCGGGGTGTTTGAGATTTTATTATGCTAATCAAATTATTAACTAAAGTTTTCGGTAGTCGTAACGATCGTACCCTGCGCCGGATGCGCAAAGTCGTCAACATTATCAATGCCATGGAACCGGAGATTGAAAAACTCTCCGACGAAGAACTGAAAGGAAAAACGGCAGAGTTCCGCGCGCGTCTGGAAAAAGGCGAAGTGCTGGAAAACTTGATTCCGGAAGCCTTCGCTGTCGTGCGTGAAGCCAGTAAGCGTGTTTTTGGCATGCGCCACTTCGACGTACAGCTGCTCGGCGGTATGGTTCTTAATGAACGTTGCATCGCGGAAATGCGTACAGGTGAAGGTAAAACCCTGACCGCAACGCTGCCTGCTTACCTGAACGCATTAACCGGTAAAGGCGTGCACGTTGTTACCGTCAACGATTATCTGGCGCAACGTGACGCAGAAAACAACCGTCCGCTGTTTGAATTCCTCGGCTTGACCGTCGGCATCAACCTGCCGGGCATGCCAGCACCGGCAAAGCGTGAAGCTTACGCGGCTGACATTACTTACGGTACTAACAACGAATACGGCTTTGACTACCTGCGCGACAACATGGCGTTCAGCCCTGAAGAACGTGTACAGCGTAAACTGCACTATGCGCTGGTGGACGAAGTGGACTCCATCCTGATCGATGAAGCGCGTACACCGCTGATCATTTCCGGCCCGGCGGAAGACAGTTCGGAAATGTATAAGCGCGTAAACAAAATCATTCCGTACCTGATCCGTCAGGAAAAAGAAGACTCCGAAACCTTCCAGGGTGAAGGCCACTTCTCGGTGGATGAAAAATCTCGCCAGGTGAACCTGACCGAACGTGGTCTGGTGCTTATTGAAGAGCTGCTGGTGAAAGAAGGCATTATGGATGAAGGTGAGTCGCTGTACTCTCCGGCTAATATTATGCTGATGCACCACGTAACGGCGGCGCTGCGTGCTCACGCGCTGTTTACTCGCGATGTCGATTACATCGTTAAAGATGGTGAAGTTATCATCGTTGACGAACATACCGGTCGTACCATGCAGGGCCGTCGCTGGTCTGATGGTCTGCACCAGGCTGTGGAAGCGAAAGAAGGTGTACAGATCCAGAACGAAAACCAGACACTGGCTTCGATCACCTTCCAGAACTACTTCCGTCTGTATGAAAAACTGGCGGGGATGACCGGTACGGCTGATACCGAAGCCTTCGAATTCAGTTCCATCTACAAGCTGGATACTGTAGTCGTTCCGACCAACCGCCCGATGATTCGTAAAGATCTGCCGGATCTGGTCTACATGACCGAAGCGGAAAAAATTCAGGCGATCATTGAAGATATCAAAGAACGTACTGCGAAAGGCCAGCCAGTGCTGGTGGGTACTATTTCAATCGAGAAATCGGAACTGGTATCAAACGAGCTGACCAAAGCCGGTATCAAACATAACGTTCTGAACGCTAAATTCCACGCCAACGAAGCGGCAATCGTTGCTCAGGCGGGCTATCCGGCTGCAGTGACCATCGCGACCAACATGGCGGGTCGTGGTACTGACATCGTGCTTGGTGGTAGCTGGCAGGCAGAAGTTGCCGCGCTGGAAAACCCGACCGCAGAGCAAATTGAAAAAATTAAAGCCGACTGGCAAGTGCGTCACGACGCGGTACTGGAAGCAGGTGGCCTGCATATCATCGGCACTGAGCGTCACGAATCTCGTCGTATCGATAACCAGCTGCGTGGCCGTTCTGGTCGTCAGGGTGATGCCGGTTCTTCCCGTTTCTACCTGTCGATGGAAGATGCGCTGATGCGTATTTTTGCCTCTGACCGCGTATCAGGCATGATGCGTAAACTGGGTATGAAACCCGGCGAAGCCATTGAGCATCCGTGGGTAACTAAAGCAATTGCCAATGCTCAGCGTAAAGTTGAAAGCCGTAACTTCGACATTCGTAAACAGCTGCTGGAATACGATGACGTAGCTAACGATCAGCGTCGTGCCATTTACTCCCAGCGTAACGAGCTGCTGGATGTCAGCGACGTGAGCGAAACCATCAACAGCATTCGTGAAGATGTGTTCAAAGCAACCATCGATGCCTACATTCCACCACAGTCACTGGAAGAAATGTGGGACATTCCAGGTTTGCAAGAACGTCTGAAAAACGACTTCGACCTTGATTTGCCGATTGCCGAGTGGCTGGACAAAGAGCCAGAACTGCATGAAGAGACGCTGCGTGAGCGTATCCTGGAGCAGTCCATCGAAGTGTATCACCGTAAAGAAGAAGTGGTTGGCGCTGAGATGATGCGTCACTTCGAGAAAGGGGTGATGCTGCAAACGCTGGACTCCCTGTGGAAAGAGCACCTGGCAGCGATGGACTATCTGCGTCAGGGTATCCACCTGCGTGGCTATGCACAGAAAGATCCGAAGCAGGAATACAAACGTGAATCGTTCTCTATGTTTGCGGCGATGCTGGAATCGTTGAAATATGAAGTCATCAGCACGTTAAGCAAAGTACAAGTACGCATGCCGGAAGAAGTTGAAGAACTGGAGCAGCAGCGTCGTATGGAAGCTGAGCGTTTAGCGCAAATGCAGCAGCTTAGCCATCAGGATGACGACTCTGCAGCTGCGGCTGCGCTGGCAGCGCAAACCGGCGATCGTAAAGTTGGACGTAACGATCCTTGCCCATGCGGTTCTGGTAAAAAATACAAGCAGTGCCATGGTCGCCTGCAATAAAAGCTAAGTGTTGAAATAAAAGGCGCAGGATTCTGCGCCTTTTTTATAGGCTTAAGACAATGAAAAAACTGCAAATCGCGGTAGGTATTATTCGCAACGAAAACAACGAAATCTTTATAACCCGTCGCGCCGCAGATGCGCACATGGCAAATAAGCTGGAGTTTCCGGGCGGTAAAATAGAAACGGGAGAAACGGCAGAACAAGCGATGGTACGGGAGCTTCAGGAAGAAGTCGGGGTTACCCCGCAACGTTTTTTCGCTGTTTGAAAAGCTGGAATATCAGTTCTCTGACAGGCATATCACACTGTGGTTCTGGTTGGTCGAAAGCTGGGAAGGGGAACCGTGGGGGAAAGAGGGACAGCCCGGTGAGTGGATGGCGCTGGCCAGCCTCAATGCAGAAGATTTTCCGCCAGCCAATGAACCGGTAATTTCGAAGCTTAAGTGTCTGGAGGTCGGATAAGGCGTTTATGCCGCATCCGACATTTGCACAAGATGCCTGATGCGACGCTGGCGCGTCTTATCAGGCCTACGTGGTTTATTAACTCGTTGATAAATCAGGTTTTGTAGGTCGGATAAGATGTTTACGCCGCATCCGACATTTGCACACGATGCCTGATGCGACGCTGGCGCGTCTTATCAGGCCTGCGAGGTTTATTAACTCGTTGATAAATCAGGTTTCGTAGGTGGGATAAGGCGTTTACGCCGCATCCGACATTTATACGAGATGCCTGATGCGACGCTGGCGCGTCTTATCAGGCCTGCGTGGTTTGTTAACTCGTTGATAAATTAGATTTTGTAGGTCGGATAAGGCGTTTGCGCCGCATCCGACATTTACACACGATGCCTGATGCGACGCTGGCGCGTCTTATCAGGCCTACGTGTTTTATTAACTCGTTGATAAATCAGGTTTGTAGGTCGGATAAGGCGTTTACGCCGCATCCGACATTTGCACAAGATGCCTGATGCGACGCTGGCGCGTCTTATCAGGCCTACGTGCGGCATCAGACAAATGTCACGGCTTTGGCTTCTTCGCTCCAGTCATCGCTCTCAGAAAGATCGCCACTGCTGGGGATTCGTTTTTCTTCCGCAGCCCATTCTCCGAGGTCGATCAACTGGCAGCGTTTGGAACAAAATGGCCGAAATGGGCTGACTTCACCCCACACCACCGTTTTCCCGCAGGTGGGGCAATTCACCGTAATAGTTTCTGACATTTTTACTCCTTAGCAACAAGCCAATTCGAAATCCAGACGTTCCGGTACTTGTCCATTTTCACTGTCCAGCGGCATAAAGCGAATGGCAAAACGGCTCTTATGACCGGATATTTGCGGATAAAGCTGTGAATCGAGTGCCAGATTCAGGCGTAACAAATCGGCGTCTTCGCCGTTATCCTGATAAAAACCGTTCAGACTGGTCAGTTTGCGGAACGGTGCCGACTGACGAATCAAATCCAACACCATTGTAAGTGCCTGTGTCAGCGGGCTCAGGCTGGCAATCCAGGTTTCTACCTGACTGTCGCGCTGCGACTGGGGTAAATGCAACCAGATATGCAACGTAGGTAAATCAAAGCTGCAACAACCACCGGGAATGCTCAGACGCTGGCGCACCAGGGCAATCATCCTGTCTTCACGCAGAAATTGCCCGATACGCGGCGCGGAAATCAGCACGCTACCTGCGGCCTTCAACTGCTGAATTAATGCTTCAATACGGGTCTGGTCCACGCCAGGCACACCAATCCAGGTCTGGAGTTTACGCTGTTGACGTTCCAGCTCTTTCAGTAGTTCGGTACGAACTTCTCCACGCTCGAACACATCCAGCAATTCACTAACATTACGGAAGAAATGCAGAGCACCAGCGTAGTCAGCAATAGGCAAATTTACGGTGAGTTGTTGAATTAAAAACTCAATGCGCAGCCATGTACGCATTTTTTCATTTAGTGGATGTTCAAAAAGGACCTGGGTCTGCATTAAGTTTTTTCCTGTGAGACAAACTGCGACGCGAGCTGCAAATAGTGTGCGTGCAGGCGGGCAACATCTGATGCAATAGCATCCGGTGTGCCGTTATTATCAATGACGTCATCTGCCACCGCAAGACGGGCTTCGCGCGTAGCCTGGGCAGCAAGAATTTGTTCGACATGCTCGCGAGTAACATCATCGCGCTGCATGGTGCGCTTAAGCTGCGTTTCTGGGCTGACATCCACCACCAGCACTCGATTCGCTTTTTTATACAGTGAGTTTTCTACCAGCAATGGCACAACCCATAACACATAAGGTGAAGTTGCTTGCTGGATCTGGCGTTGCGTCTCCTGCTGAATCAGAGGATGCAGCAGGGCATTAAGCCAGTTTTTCTCTTCCGGATAGGCAAAGATCCGCTCGCGCAAGGCGCGACGTTGCAATGTTCCATCAGCAGCAATCATATCCGCGCCAAAGTGTTCAGCAATGGCACGCAGTGCAGGTGTACCCGGTTCAACCACCTGACGCGCAATAATATCGGCATCAATGACATTAATTCCGAGGTCAGCAAATGCATTTGCAACGGTACTCTTGCCACTGCCAATGCCGCCTGTTAAGGCAACTGTATACCTCATAATCTATATTCCTGGGAATTCATCATGATTATCAAAATGTTAATAAAGAGCGCGCGAAAGCGAAATTGATGAAACGTTCGCCCACTATTTACCAGGTAAATTTATGGGATTGTAGCGTAAAAAAAGACAATTTCGCAGTCTTGCGCCATATCGATTAGTGCGTATGATAGCGTCACTGGAGTTGCGCTCTTACCCTTATAGCCATTAACCCCAGGAATCTGCACATGCGTATCGAAGAAGATCTGAAGTTAGGTTTTAAAGACGTCCTCATCCGCCCTAAACGCTCTACTCTTAAAAGCCGTTCCGATGTTGAACTGGAACGTCAATTCACCTTCAAACATTCAGGTCAAAGCTGGTCCGGCGTGCCGATTATCGCCGCAAATATGGACACCGTAGGCACTTTTAGTATGGCTACGGCACTGGCTTCTTTCGATATTTTGACCGCTGTACATAAACATTACTCTGTTGAAGAGTGGCAAGCGTTTATCAACAATTCTTCTGCTGATGTGCTGAAACATGTGATGGTTTCTACCGGCACGTCGGATGCCGATTTCGAAAAAACCAAACAAATTCTCGACCTGAACCCGGCATTAAACTTCGTTTGTATTGATGTTGCGAATGGATATTCTGAGCACTTCGTGCAGTTTGTTGCGAAGGCGCGTGAAGCGTGGCCGACAAAAACTATTTGTGCAGGCAATGTGGTAACTGGCGAAATGTGTGAGGAGCTTATCCTCTCCGGTGCTGATATCGTTAAAGTTGGTATTGGTCCTGGCTCTGTTTGTACAACTCGCGTGAAAACGGGCGTCGGTTATCCGCAGCTTTCTGCGGTGATCGAATGCGCCGATGCCGCGCACGGTCTGGGCGGGATGATCGTCAGCGATGGCGGCTGTACCACACCGGGCGATGTCGCGAAAGCTTTTGGTGGCGGTGCCGATTTCGTAATGCTTGGCGGAATGCTGGCGGGTCACGAAGAGAGCGGCGGCCGTATTGTTGAAGAGAACGGCGAGAAATTTATGCTGTTCTACGGTATGAGCTCCGAGTCTGCGATGAAACGTCACGTTGGCGGCGTTGCGGAATATCGCGCTGCAGAAGGTAAAACCGTTAAGCTTCCTCTGCGCGGTCCGGTTGAAAATACCGCGCGTGATATTTTAGGCGGTCTGCGTTCAGCCTGCACTTACGTTGGGGCTTCACGCCTGAAAGAGCTGACCAAACGCACCACGTTTATCCGCGTACTGGAACAAGAAAACCGCATCTTCAATAATCTGTAATCTCCCAATGCTGGCGTGGAGCAACACGCCAGCATTATCCCACCCCACTCATCGCATCGCCCAGATGGAAAATTGGCAGATACATTGCCACCACCAACGTACCGATAATTCCTCCAGTAATGACCAGCAACGCCGGTTCCAGTAAGGCGGCAAGGTTATCTGCCAGCGCCAGCGTGTTATCCCGATGATGATGGGCAAGATTCTCCAGCATGATATCCAGCGACCCGGATGTCTCTCCTGTCCTCACTAACTGCAAACAGAGCGGGCTAAACTCCCCCGCATTTTTTTAGCGCCAGCCAGATGGGATGACCGTTACTGATATCATGCTGAATTTGTGTCAGAAGTTGCGCCCAGTACGGGCAGCGCATCGTCTCCCTGACGCTCTCCACTCCCTGCAAAAAAGTAATCCCTGCGCTTTGTGTCAGCGCCAGAATCGTAAAGATCTGCGTGAGTTTTTGTCCCCGCATCAGGGCTCCCATTATCGGGATGCGTAATAACCATTTCTGCCGCGCAATAAGCCAGGTAGGGCGACGCATCAGCAGTTTGTTGGCTATCGCCAGCAGAAAGCCGAGCACTATCAGCAGCCAGCCCCATTTGCCACTAAAGTCTGCCAGCGTCATGATCCCCTGCGTTAGCGCCGGTAGTGGGGTGTTGAAGGTCTTATAGATAGCGGCAAACTCCGGCAGCACAAAATGCAGCATTGCCACAACTACCATGATTGCCATCGCTAAAATGATGATGGGATAACGCAACGCTGATTTCACTTTGTCGGCCAACTGGCGCTGGGCTTTTTGCTGACGCGCCAGTTCAAAGCAGCATTCATCCAGCTTACCGGTCACTTCCCCCGTGCGGATCATCGACTGGTAAAGCGGCGGAAAAACCTCTGACCAGGGCGATAAGGCACTAGAAAAGGCCACGCCCTGTTCGAGATCGTGCGCCAGCGATTGCAACAATGCCTGCCATTGCTTACTTGGATGCTGTTCAGCCAGCAGTGCCAGCCCTTCAGAAAGCGTTAACCCGGCTTTAAGTAGCGTCGCCAGTTGATGAATGACTTCCGCGCTTTTATCTCCGCGCCACTGTGCAGAACTGATCTTGATTCGCTTCAGGTGCAGTGGGGTAACCCTTTGCTGCTGTAGAGCCAAAAGTAGCAAAGCACGGCTCTCTGACCATTGCATCCCATCTTGCGCATTGCCGTCGCCGGTTATGCCATGCCATCGCCAGAGTTGCTTATTCGCCATGCGGCATCCCCAACACGCGGATTAACTCTTCAAATGTGGTTAAGCCCTGTTCCACGGCCAGGCAGCCGTTTTCAAAAAGTGTGCGCATACCTGTCCGCCTGGCGTGTGTTTCCAGCGATTCAACTTCAGTATTAGAGGAAATAAGCTGGCGTATGGCTGGTGTAATGGGCAGGACTTCAAACAAGGCGGTACGACCATAAAAACCGTGGTAGCAATGTTCACAACCCGGTGCCTGCCAGCGGGACAGCGGAGATGACCATACATTGTCCGGAAGGCGGATCGGTTCCCCTTGCCGCTGGCGGCAATGCGGACAAAGTTTACGTACCAGGCGCTGGGCTATTACCAGAGTGAGGGCCGACGAGAGCATCCAGCGAGCAACGCCCATTTGCTGTAAACGCACCAGCGTTTCGCAGGTGGAGTTGGTGTGTAGCGTGGACAATACCAGATGACCCGTTTGTGCGGCTTTAATGGCAATTTCTGCCGTTTCGCCATCGCGGATCTCTCCGATCATGATGACGTCAGGATCCTGGCGCAATAACGCACGCAAAACGCCCTGAAAGGTGAGTCCGGCACGTGGATGGATTTGTGTCTGGTTTAGCCCGGCGATGGGGATTTCAACCGGATCTTCCACGCTGCAAATATTAATATCGGCGGTATTCAGCGTTTGCAGTGCGCTATACAGCGTGACTGTTTTGCCGCTGCCGGTAGGGCCAGTTACCAGCACCAGTCCTTGTGGTTGCTGCAAGGCGTGGGTAAAGTCCGTCAGTTGTGATGGTTGCATTCCCAGCGTGTTGACATCCAGCGCCTGGTCCACCTGCTGTAACAACCGTAATACCACCTTTTCACCGCCGCGACATGGCAAGGTAGCAATACGAAATGAGACGTCGTTCCCTGCCAGTTCGACAGTGAATTGCCCGTCCTGCGGCAGGCGATGTTCCGCAATATCCAGGCTTCCCAGCACTTTTAACCTGGCGGTTAAAGCGACTCCGGCATCCAGTGAAACATCAGGTAAAGGATGCAGCACGCCGTCGATACGCAAGCGGATGTGATAGCTATTGTCCGCTGGTTCGATATGAATATCTGATGCGCGTTGTTCCAGTGCAGATTGCAACGTATGAGCCAGCAATTCTGCTTTAGGCTGATGTTTCTCCTGAACGGCTACGGGCAATGTCTGTTGTTTGCGACTGGCGTGACCTTCCATCTGTTGGCGCGTCCAGCAGGTGATCTCAATACGTTTGGTGGTAGCGAAATGCAATGCGTCCAGCAACTCATGTGAGGGGGCATCGACCACCGCAACATGAACCACTTTTTCGCTGGCATCCAGTAAGACCCCCTGGTAACGCAAACACAGGGCGGTGAGCTGTGAAATATTCATCGCCGCTCCTTAGTTGGCGTCATCAAAGCGGAAGACATCTTCGCAGGCTTGCTGCAATGCGCTGTCACTTTGAATATTGCAGTTGCGCGTCCAGCCGGTGACACCGTTAGCGTTATCCCAACCGGGTGTCATAACGATGCTTAGCCCATTGAGACTCTCTTGCCCGGTCAGTGACACCACGCCCTTTGCCACACTCATGGCTGAAACATAGCGGGTGGTGGTAGGTGAGGGGATGCCATTGCTGCCGCCGTCGCAAGTGTCCAGTCCGCCATGTTCCAGCGCGCACAATTCTACGGCGGTACGGTAAGGCACAAAGGTTTGTAGCATGTCGGTAAGCGCGGCTTTGCGCAGGTAGTTTTGATAAGCGGGAATACCAATGGCGCTTAAAATGGCAATGATGCCAATAACCACCATCAGTTCGATAAGTGTAAAACCGCGTTGCTTGTCCATCTGTTTCGCTCCTTGATTTGGTTGGCGCTACTTTGGCAAACGCCATCAGCACAGGCGAGGGGCAAAAAACGAAACGGGAAGGAGGCTTCAGAGGTTTTTTATTACGTTGCAGCAAAAGACAGAAAATTTGCGAGGCGTTACGAAGAAAGTTGGGGAAGGGGAGATTATCCGCCCGCGATGGAGCGGATAAATCTGTCAGCAATTAGCGAAAACGCATTGAAAGGTCGAGTGCCTGTACGTGTTTAGTTAGCGCACCGACGGAGATAAAGTCCACGCCCGTTTCAGCAAACTCGCGCAGCGTTTTGTCGGTGACGTTGCCAGACACTTCCAGCAGCGCCTTGCCGTTGGTGCGTTTAACGGCTTTGCGCATCTGTTCTGTGTCGAAGTTATCCAGCATGATGATATCGGCACCTGCTTTCAGTGCTTCATCAAGTTCTTCCAGATTCTCGACTTCAACTTCTACTGGCGCATCCGGGTGCAGCCAGGACGCTTTTTCGACCGCCTGGCGCACTGAGCCGGAGGCAATAATATGGTTTTCTTTGATCAGGAAGGCGTCAGAAAGCCCCAGACGATGGTTAGCCCCGCCGCCGCAAAGTACCGCGTATTTCAGGGCAGAACGCAGGCCGGGTAAGGTTTTTCGCGTATCCAGCAACTGCGTATCGGTGCCTTCCAGCAACTCAACATAGTGGCGAACCTTACTGGCTACGCCAGAAAGAGTTTGTACAAAATTAAGCGCAGTACGTTCGCCGGTTAACAGCACGCGAGATGGGCCTTCGAGTTCGAAAAGGAGTTGATTGGCGTTAATGACATCACCGTCATCCACATGCCAGGTAATGGTGACATCGTCGCCTGCCAGTTGAATAAACACTTCTTCAACCCAGCGTTTACCACAAAATACGCCCTCTTCGCGGGTGATCACCGTGGCATGAGAGCGTGAATTTTCCGGTAAAAGTTTTGCCGTAATGTCGTTGTTGGCATCGACTGTTCCGCCTAAATCTTCTCGCAGCGCCTGGGCCACCGCGCCGGGGATATCGAGATTAATGCGTTCCAGCAGCTCGTCACGTCGGGTGTCAGGGTTATAGCGGCGAGGCGGCATGTTAAAACTCCAGATAGCTAACGAATCATAAGGTAGAAACATGCTACTCTGAACCGGGTATTAGCACCACATATAAGGAGATCCTGCATGTTGTTAGAACAGGGGTGGCTGGTCGGCGCGCGCCGCGTTCCCTCACCACATTACGATTGTCGCCCGGATGACGAAACTCCCACCTTGCTGGTGGTGCACAATATTAGCCTGCCGCCAGGCGAGTTTGGCGGTCCGTGGATTGATGCATTATTCACCGGAACTATTGATCCGCAGGCACATCCCTTCTTTGCAGAGATTGCCCATTTGCGCGTCTCCGCTCACTGTTTGATTCGCCGTGATGGTGAAATTGTCCAGTATGTTCCTTTCGATAAACGCGCCTGGCATGCGGGTGTTTCCATGTATCAGGGGCGCGAACGCTGTAATGATTTCTCCATTGGGATTGAGTTGGAAGGCACTGATACGCTGGCGTATACCGATGCGCAGTATCAACAGCTTGCGGCGGTTACGCGGGCATTGATTCATCGCTATCCAGCCATTGCCAGTAATATGACGGGACATTGTGATATTGCGCCGGATCGGAAAACCGATCCCGGCTCTGCCTTTGATTGGGCACGGTTTCGCGCCCTGGTCAGCAAGGAGACAACATGACGCTGTTTACAACCTTACTGGTGTTAATTTTCGAGCGCCTGTTTAAGTTGGGCGAGCACTGGCAGCTTGATCACCGCCTCGAGGCGTTTTTTCCGTCGGGTGAAACATTTCTCGCTGGGGCGCACATTAGGAATGACCATTATCGCGATGGGGGCGACCTTTTTACTGTTGCGCGCGTTGCATGGGCTATTGTTCAACGTCCCGACGCTGGTGGTGTGGCTGTTGATTGGTTTGTTGTGTATTGGCGCAGGAAAAGTTCGTCTCCATTATCATGCTTATCTGACCGCAGCTTCTCGTAACGACAGCCATGCCCGTTCCACGATGGCTGGCGAGTTAACCATGATTCATGGCGTCCCCGCAGGCTGCGATGAGCGTGAGTTTTTGCGTGAACTGCAAAATGCCCTGCTGTGGATTAACTTTCGTTTTTACCTTGCGCCACTGTTCTGGCTAATTGTAGGCGGTATCTGGGGACCCGTTACCCTGATGGGCTATGCATTCTTGCGTGCATGGCAATACTGGCTGGCGCGCTACCAGACGCCGCATCATCGTTTACAGTCGGGGGTTGATGCCGTGCTTCATGTACTGGATTGGGTGCCAGTTCGCCTTGCGGGCGTAGTTTATGCCTTGATTGGTCACGGTGAGAAAGCGTTACCAGCCTGGTTTGCTTCACTGACCGATTTCCATACATCGCAATACCAGGTGTTAACGCGTCTGGCACAGTTCTCACTGGCGCGTGAACCGCATGTCGATAAGGTTGAGACACCGAAAGCAGCGGTTTCAATGGCGAAGAAAACCTCGTTCGTGGTTGTGGTGGTGATTGCGCTACTGACGATTTACGGGACATTGGTGTAAATATTGCCGCCCTCACCCAGAACGGGTGAGCGTAGAGAGATTAATGTGCTTTTACGGCTTTTGCGGTTTTCTCTTTGAACAGATAACCGATACCTAACACAACCAGCCATACCGGGATCAGGTAAACCGAGATCGCCATTCCCGGCGTCATCAGCATTATCACCAGTACCGCCGCCATAAACAGCAGACAGATCCAGTTACCCAGCGGATAAAGCAGAGCAGGGAAACGAGTTGCCACACCTTGTTCTTGCTTAGCGCGACGGAACTTCATATGTGCCAGGCTAATCATCGCCCAGTTAATAACCAGTGCAGAAACCACCAGCGCCATTAACAGTCCGAAAGCGGACTCTGGGGCAAGGTAGTTAATCAGTACGCACAATGCCGTAACCAGCGCAGATACCAGAATGGTATTTACTGGTACGCCGCGTTTATCGACGGAAGCGAGCATTTTCGGTGCGTTACCCTGTTGTGCCAGACCGAACAGCATACGGCTGTTGCAATATACACAGCTGTTGTACACGGAGAGCGCAGCCGTCAGTACCACGATGTTCAGCGCATTTGCCACAAAGGTATCGCCTAACTCGTGGAAGATCAGCACAAACGGGCTGGTGTCAGCGGTAACGCGTGTCCACGGCATCAGTGAGAGCAGAACGGCTAACGAACCAATGTAGAAAATCAGGATGCGGTAGATAACCTGATTAGTTGCTTTCGGGATGCTTTGCTCCGGGTTATCAGCTTCTGCAGCGGTGATCCCCACCAGTTCCAGACCACCGAACGAGAACATGATAATCGCCATCATCATCACCAGCCCGGTGAAGCCGTGCGGCAGGAAGCCACCCTGATCCCACAGGTTACTAACACTTGCCTGCGGGCCGCCGTTGCCGCTGAACAGCAGCCAGCCGCCGAAGATGATCATCGCTACCACCGCGATAACTTTGATAATGGCAAACCAGAACTCCATCTCACCAAACACTTTAACGTTAGTCAGGTTGATGGCGTTAATCACCACAAAGAATACGGCGGCAGAAGCCCAGGTTGGGATTTCCGGATACCAGAACTGAATGTATTTGCCGACAGCCGTAAGTTCTGCCATGGCAACTAAAACGTACAGTACCCAATAGTTCCAGCCAGAAGCGAATCCGGCAAAGCTGCCCCAGTATTTATAAGCAAAGTGGCTGAAGGAGCCTGCGACAGGTTCTTCGACCACCATTTCACCTAGCTGACGCATGATCAGAAAGGCGATAAAACCAGCAATGGCATAACCCAGGATAATCCCTGGTCCTGCGGACTGAATTACGGAGGCGCTACCCAGGAATAGTCCTGTCCCTATCGCGCCACCCAGCGCGATAAGCTGAATATGGCGGTTTTTAAGGCCGCGCTTTAGCTGCTCGCCGTGCTGTTGACCTTCCATCATGAAACCTCGTGCGGTGATTGTTTTTTTGATCTACGCAATGATGCGTGTGTAAGTTTGCAATTCCGTTTGTTGTATTAATTTGTTTACATCAAAGACGTTTGAATTGTTACAAAAAAGACTTCCGTCAGATCAAGAATAATGGTATGCGGCAGCGAATGCACCCGCTTTATGCATGGTTGAAGATGAGTTGCTTAAAAAGGAATCGTTTGTAAAGATCAGCCTCAAATCCGCTCAATATATAAAATGAATATAAATTCATTATTTTTGAATTAAAAACCGATAAATTGGTAAGTGAATCGGTTCAACTCGGATTTTTATAGTTTAATAATCGTTAAAAAATCCCTTTCTTACGTAAAGTCTACATTTGTGCATAGTTACAACTTTGAAACGTTATATATGTCAAGTTGTTAAAATGTGCACAGTTTCATGATTTCAATCAAAACCTGTATGGACATAAGGTGAATACTTTGTTACTTTAGCGTCACAGACATGAAATTGGTAAGACCAATTGACTTCGGCAAGTGGCTTAAGACAGGAACTCATGGCCTACAGCAAAATCCGCCAACCAAAACTCTCCGATGTGATTGAGCAGCAACTGGAGTTTTTGATCCTCGAAGGCACTCTCCGCCCGGGTGAAAAACTCCCACCGGAACGCGAACTGGCAAAACAGTTCGATGTATCCCGTCCCTCATTGCGTGAGGCGATTCAACGTCTCGAAGCGAAGGGCTTGTTGCTTCGTCGCCAGGGTGGCGGCACGTTTGTTCAGAGCAGCCTCTGGCAAAGCTTCAGCGATCCGCTGGTGGAGCTGCTCTCCGACCATCCTGAATCACAGTATGACTTGCTCGAAACACGACACGCCCTGGAAGGTATCGCCGCTTATTACGCCGCGCTGCGTAGTACCGATGAAGACAAGGAACGCATCCGTGAACTCCACCACGCCATAGAACTGGCGCAGCAGTCTGGCGATCTGGACGCGGAATCAAACGCCGTACTCCAGTATCAGATTGCCGTCACCGAAGCGGCCCACAATGTGGTTTTGCTTCATCTGCTAAGGTGTATGGAGCCGATGTTGGCCCAGAATGTCCGTCAGAACTTCGAATTGCTCTATTCGCGTCGCGAGATGCTGCCGCTGGTGAGTAGTCACCGCACCCGCATATTCGAAGCGATTATGGCCGGTAAGCCGGAAGAAGCGCGCGAAGCATCGCATCGTCATCTGGCCTTTATCGAAGAAATTTTGCTCGACAGAAGCCGTGAAGAGAGTCGCCGTGAGCGTTCTCTGCGCCGTCTGGAGCAACGAAAGAATTAGTGATTTTTCTGGTAAAAATTATCCAGAAGATGTTGTAAATCAAGCGCATATAAAAGCGCGGCAACTAAACGTAGAACCTGTCTTATTGAGCTTTCCGGCGAGAGTTCAATGGGACAGGTTCCAGAAACTCAACGTTATTAGATAGATAAGGAATAACCCATGTCAGAACGTTTCCCAAATGACGTGGATCCGATCGAAACTCGCGACTGGCTCCAGGCGATCGAATCGGTCATCCGTGAAGAAGGTGTTGAGCGTGCTCAGTATCTGATCGACCAACTGCTTGCTGAAGCCCGCAAAGGCGGTGTCAACGTAGCCGCAGGCACCGGTATCAGCAACTACATCAACACCATCCCCGTTGAAGAACAACCGGAGTATCCGGGTAATCTGGAACTGGAACGCCGTATTCGTTCAGCTATCCGCTGGAACGCCATCATGACGGTTCTGCGTGCGTCGAAAAAAGACCTCGAACTGGGCGGCCACATGGCGTCCTTCCAGTCTTCCGCAACCATTTATGATGTGTGCTTTAACCACTTCTTCCGTGCACGTAACGAGCAGGATGGCGGCGACCTGGTTTACTTCCAGGGCCACATCTCCCCGGGCGTGTACGCACGTGCTTTCCTGGAAGGTCGTCTGACTCAGGAGCAGCTGGATAACTTCCGTCAGGAAGTTCACGGCAATGGCCTCTCTTCCTATCCGCACCCGAAACTGATGCCGGAATTCTGGCAGTTCCCGACCGTATCTATGGGTCTGGGTCCGATTGGTGCTATTTACCAGGCTAAATTCCTGAAATATCTGGAACACCGTGGCCTGAAAGATACCTCTAAACAGACCGTTTACGCGTTCCTCGGCGACGGTGAAATGGACGAACCGGAATCCAAAGGTGCGATCACCATCGCTACCCGTGAAAAACTGGATAACCTGGTCTTCGTTATCAACTGTAACCTGCAGCGTCTTGACGGCCCGGTCACCGGTAACGGCAAGATCATCAACGAACTGGAAGGCATCTTCGAAGGTGCTGGCTGGAACGTGATTAAAGTCATGTGGGGTAGCCGTTGGGATGAACTGCTGCGTAAAGATACCAGCGGTAAACTGATCCAGCTGATGAACGAAACCGTTGACGGCGACTACCAGACCTTCAAATCGAAAGATGGTGCGTACGTTCGTGAACACTTCTTCGGTAAATATCCTGAAACCGCAGCACTGGTTGCAGACTGGACTGACGAGCAGATCTGGGCGCTGAACCGTGGTGGTCACGATCCGAAGAAAATCTACGCTGCATTCAAGAAAGCGCAGGAAACCAAAGGCAAAGCGACAGTAATCCTTGCTCATACCATTAAAGGTTACGGCATGGGCGACGCGGCTGAAGGTAAAAACATCGCGCACCAGGTTAAGAAAATGAACATGGACGGCGTGCGTCACATCCGCGACCGTTTCAATGTGCCGGTGTCTGATGCAGATATCGAAAAACTGCCGTACATCACCTTCCCGGAAGGTTCTGAAGAGCATACCTATCTGCACGCTCAGCGTCAGAAACTGCACGGTTATCTGCCAAGCCGTCAGCCGAACTTCACCGAGAAGCTGGAGCTGCCGAGCCTGCAAGACTTCGGCGCGCTGCTGGAAGAGCAGAGCAAAGAGATCTCTACCACTATCGCTTTCGTTCGTGCCCTGAACGTGATGCTGAAGAACAAGTCGATCAAAGATCGTCTGGTACCGATCATCGCCGACGAAGCGCGTACTTTCGGTATGGAAGGTCTGTTCCGTCAGATTGGTATTTACAGCCCGAACGGTCAGCAGTACACCCCGCAGGACCGCGAGCAGGTTGCTTACTATAAAGAAGACGAGAAAGGTCAGATTCTGCAGGAAGGGATCAACGAGCTGGGCGCAGGGTGTTCCTGGCTGGCAGCGGCGACCTCTTACAGCACCAACAATCTGCCGATGATTCCGTTCTACATCTATTACTCGATGTTCGGCTTCCAGCGTATCGGCGATCTGTGCTGGGCGGCTGGCGACCAGCAAGCGCGTGGCTTCCTGATCGGCGGTACTTCCGGTCGTACCACCCTGAACGGCGAAGGTCTGCAGCACGAAGATGGTCACAGCCACATTCAGTCGCTGACTATCCCGAACTGTATCTCTTACGACCCGGCTTACGCTTACGAAGTTGCTGTCATCATGCATGACGGTCTGGAGCGTATGTACGGTGAAAAACAAGAGAACGTTTACTACTACATCACTACGCTGAACGAAAACTACCACATGCCGGCAATGCCGGAAGGTGCTGAGGAAGGTATCCGTAAAGGTATCTACAAACTCGAAACCATTGAAGGCAGCAAAGGTAAAGTTCAGCTGCTGGGCTCCGGTTCTATCCTGCGTCACGTCCGTGAAGCGGCAGAGATCCTGGCGAAAGATTACGGCGTAGGTTCTGACGTTTATAGCGTGACCTCCTTCACCGAGCTGGCGCGTGATGGTCAGGATTGTGAACGCTGGAACATGCTGCACCCGCTGGAAACTCCGCGCGTTCCGTACATCGCACAGGTGATGAACGACGCTCCGGCAGTGGCATCTACCGACTATATGAAACTGTTCGCTGAGCAGGTCCGTACTTACGTACCGGCTGACGACTACCGCGTCCTGGGTACTGATGGCTTCGGTCGTTCCGACAGCCGTGAGAACCTGCGTCACCACTTCGAAGTTGATGCTTCCTACGTGGTTGTAGCGGCGCTGGGCGAACTGGCTAAACGTGGCGAAATCGATAAGAAAGTGGTTGCTGACGCAATCGCCAAATTCAACATCGATGCAGAAAAAGTTAACCCGCGTCTGGCGTAAGAGGTAAAAGAATAATGGCTATCGAAATCAAAGTACCGGACATCGGGGCTGATGAAGTTGAAATCACCGAGATCCTGGTCAAAGTGGGCGACAAAGTTGAAGCCGAACAGTCGCTGATCACCGTAGAAGGCGACAAAGCCTCTATGGAAGTTCCGTCTCCGCAGGCGGGTATCGTTAAAGAGATCAAAGTCTCTGTTGGCGATAAAACCCAGACCGGCGCACTGATTATGATTTTCGATTCCGCCGACGGTGCAGCAGACGCTGCACCTGCTCAGGCAGAAGAGAAGAAAGAAGCAGCTCCGGCAGCAGCACCAGCGGCTGCAGCGGCAAAAGACGTTAACGTTCCGGATATCGGCAGCGACGAAGTTGAAGTGACCGAAATCCTGGTGAAAGTGGGCGACAAAGTTGAAGCTGAGCAGTCGCTGATCACCGTAGAAGGCGATAAAGCTTCTATGGAAGTTCCTGCTCCGTTTGCAGGCACCGTGAAAGAGATCAAAGTGAACGTGGGTGACAAAGTGTCTACCGGCTCGCTGATTATGGTCTTCGAAGTCGCGGGTGAAGCAGGCGCGGCAGCTCCAGCAGCTAAACAGGAAGCGGCTCCGGCAGCGGCCCCTGCACCAGCCGCTGGCGTGAAAGAAGTTAACGTTCCGGATATCGGCGGTGACGAAGTTGAAGTGACCGAAGTGATGGTGAAAGTGGGCGACAAAGTTGCCGCAGAACAGTCACTGATCACCGTAGAAGGCGATAAAGCTTCTATGGAAGTTCCGGCTCCGTTTGCTGGTGTCGTGAAGGAACTGAAAGTCAACGTTGGCGATAAAGTGAAAACTGGCTCGCTGATTATGATCTTCGAAGTTGAAGGCGCAGCGCCTGCGGCAGCTCCTGCGAAACAGGAAGCGGCAGCCCCGGCTCCGGCAAGCAAAAGCTGAAGCCCCGGCAGCAGCTCCGGCTGCGAAAGCTGAAGGCAAATCTGAATTTGCTGAAAACGACGCTTACGTTCACGCGACTCCGCTGATCCGCCGTCTGGCACGCGAATTTGGCGTTAACCTGGCGAAAGTGAAGGGCACTGGCCGTAAAGGTCGTATCCTGCGCGAAGACGTTCAGGCTTACGTGAAAGAAGCTATCAAACGTGCAGAAGCGGCTCCGGCGGCGACTGGCGGCGGTATCCCAGGCATGCTGCCGTGGCCGAAGGTGGACTTCAGCAAGTTTGGTGAAATCGAAGAAGTGGAACTGGGTCGCATTCAGAAAATCTCTGGTGCTAACCTGAGCCGTAACTGGGTGATGATCCCGCACGTTACCCACTTCGACAAAACTGATATCACCGAGCTGGAAGCGTTCCGTAAACAGCAGAACGAAGAAGCAGCGAAACGTAAGCTGGATGTGAAGATAACCCCAGTTGTCTTCATCATGAAAGCCGTTGCTGCAGCTCTTGAGCAGATGCCTCGCTTCAACAGTTCGCTGTCGGAAGACGGTCAGCGTCTGACTCTGAAGAAGTACATCAACATCGGTGTGGCGGTGGATACCCCGAACGGTCTGGTTGTTCCGGTATTCAAAGACGTCAACAAGAAAGGCATCATCGAGCTGTCTCGCGAGCTGATGACTATTTCTAAGAAAGCGCGTGACGGTAAGCTGACTGCGGGCGAAATGCAGGGCGGTTGCTTCACCATCTCCAGCATCGGCGGCCTGGGTACTACCCACTTCGCGCCGATTGTGAACGCGCCGGAAGTGGCTATCCTCGGCGTTTCCAAGTCCGCGATGGAGCCGGTGTGGAATGGTAAAGAGTTCGTGCCGCGTCTGATGCTGCCGATTTCTCTCTCCTTCGACCACCGTGTGATCGACGGTGCTGATGGTGCCCGTTTCATTACCATCATTAACAACACGCTGTCTGATATTCGCCGTCTGGTGATGTAAATAAAAGAGCCGGCCCAACGGCCGGCTTTTTTCTGGTAATCTCATGAATGTATTGAGATTATTAGCGAATAGACAAATCGGTTGCCGTTTGTTGTTTAAAAATTGTTAACAATTTTGTAAAATACCGACGGATAGAACGACCCGGTGGATAATGGGCGTCATAAAAAAAAAACGTCAGACCCGCCGGAGATAAATATATAGAGGTCATGATGAGTACTGAAATCAAAACTCAGGTCGTGGTACTTGGGGCAGGCCCCGCAGGTTACTCCGCTGCCTTCCGTTGCGCTGATTTAGGTCTGGAAACCGTAATCGTAGAACGTTACAACACCCTTGGCGGTGTTTGCCTGAACGTCGGCTGTATCCCTTCTAAAGCACTGCTGCACGTAGCAAAAGTTATCGAAGAAGCCAAAGCGCTGGCTGAACACGGTATCGTCTTCGGCGAACCGAAAACCGATATCGACAAGATTCGTACCTGGAAAGAGAAAGTGATCAATCAGCTGACCGGTGGTCTGGCTGGTATGGCGAAAGGCCGCAAAGTCAAAGTGGTCAACGGTCTGGGTAAATTCACCGGGGCTAACACCCTGGAAGTTGAAGGTGAGAACGGTAAAACCGTGATCAACTTCGACAACGCGATCATCGCGGCGGGTTCTCGCCCGATCCAACTGCCGTTTATTCCGCATGAAGATCCGCGTATCTGGGACTCCACTGACGCACTGGAACTGAAAGAAGTACCAGAACGCCTGCTGGTAATGGGTGGCGGTATCATCGGTCTGGAAATGGGTACCGTATACCACGCGCTGGGTTCACAGATTGACGTGGTTGAAATGTTCGACCAGGTTATCCCGGCAGCGGACAAAGACATCGTTAAAGTCTTTACCAAGCGTATCAGCAAGAAATTCAACCTGATGCTGGAAACCAAAGTTACCGCCGTTGAAGCGAAAGAAGACGGTATTTATGTGACGATGGAAGGCAAAAAAGCACCCGCTGAACCGCAGCGTTACGACGCCGTGCTGGTAGCGATTGGTCGTGTGCCGAACGGTAAAAACCTCGACGCAGGCAAAGCTGGCGTGGAAGTGGACGACCGTGGTTTCATCCGCGTTGACAAACAGTTGCGTACCAACGTACCGCACATCTTTGCTATCGGCGATATTGTCGGTCAGCCGATGCTGGCACACAAAGGTGTTCACGAAGGTCACGTTGCCGCTGAAGTTATCGCAGGTCAAAAACACTACTTCGATCCGAAAGTTATCCCGTCCATCGCCTATACCGAACCAGAAGTTGCATGGGTAGGTCTGACTGAGAAAGAAGCGAAAGAGAAAGGCATCAGCTACGAAACCGCCACCTTCCCGTGGGCTGCTTCTGGTCGTGCTATCGCTTCCGACTGCGCAGACGGTATGACCAAGCTGATTTTCGACAAAGAATCTCACCGTGTGATCGGTGGTGCGATTGTCGGTACTAACGGCGGCGAGCTGCTGGGTGAAATCGGCCTGGCAATCGAAATGGGTTGTGATGCTGAAGACATCGCGCTGACTATCCACGCGCACCCGACTCTGCACGAGTCTGTGGGCCTGGCAGCAGAAGTGTTCGAAGGTAGCATCACCGACCTGCCGAACCCGAAAGCGAAGAAGAAGTAATTTTCGTTTGCCGGAACATCCGGCAATTAAAAAAGCGGCTAACCACGCCGCTTTTTTTACGTCTGCAATTTACCTTTCCAGTCGTCTTGCTCCACGCTCAGACAACCGTTCGCGTACCGCTGACCGTTGCTCATTATTCAATCGGGCAGTATGGTTATTGTCGTTCAGACGTTGCGGGCGGCTCTCCTGAATTTTCTCCCGCGCAACCTGACGCTGCTCAGGCGAGGCAGACTGGATACGCTGACGTGCTGCATCTCTTTGCTGTTGATTCTGCGGGCTAGTCTGCATTTTCTCACGGGCCGCCTGGCGCTGCTCAGGAGAGGCAGACTGGATACGCTGACGCGCTGCCTCTCTTCGCTGCTGGTTCTGCGGGTTAGTCTGCATTTTCTCGCGAGCCGCCTGGCGCTGTTCAGGCGAGGCAGATTGATAACGCTGACGCGCCGCCTCTCTTCGCTGCTGGTTGTGTGAGTTAGTCTGCATTTTCTCGCGGGCCGCCTGGCGCTGCTCAGGTGAGGCAGACTGATAACGCTGACGAGCGGCGTCCTTTTGCTGCTGGGTCAGTGGTTGGTGGCGGCTGAACTCGCGGAAGTCGTCATAATTGCCATAGTGTTCCGCTTCATTAAACCGCTGTGCCGCAGCCTGACGCTGGGTATCTCGCGTAGTGACTGGTGCTGCGTGTGTTCGTTGCTGAAACTGGCTTGCTGCCGCCTGGCGCTGGCTGTCGCGCGTTGGGGCAGGTAACTGTGTGGCACTCATGCCACCTTTAACATCGGTTTGGTGAAACCGTTTTGCCATATCCTGATCATGATAAGGCACACCATCGCGGTAATTCGGATTGTGCCGCCATGCCATATTCTTGTCAGTAAGATGCTCACCAGTAATGCGGTTGAAATTGTTGACGTCGATATTGATGTTGTCGCCGTTGTGTTGCCAGCCATTACCGTCACGATGACCGCCATCGTGGTGATTATAATCATCATCGTCATGATGATGATGGTCATGATCGTCGTCATCCCAGTCTATGCTGCTGAATAGTGCGTACGTGGTAGCAACGCCCATGCTGTAGCCAAATCCGCGCACGAAGCTGTCAACAAACGGTTCCCCGGCTGGCGGCGGCAGGTAAACCGGCGGGTAAGCGGTATTGGCCCAACTGCCGTAAACCACGGTTGGGTTGTAGTTGGGAATATAAACTACATCCGGATTGGCGGGCTCAATGGTTATTACGGTCGGCGCAGGTTCTGCGACGACGGGGCTGGACGTAGAAACGGTATTTGATTGTGTGACAGGAGCGCTGGCGGGCTGATTTGCCGGTACGACTTTTTTCGTTGTCGTGATGACCTTTTGTTCTGTTGATGACTTCAGTGACCCGGTTTGTTGCGCCAGTTGCCGCAAACGTTGTACCGAGTCCATCACATCCTGCGGCTGCGCCAGAAATGCGTCGCCCAGGTTTTGCACCCATTGCGGGTTTTCCCCCATCAACGCCATCAATTGCGGAAAAGCCACCAGCGATTTGACGCTGGCATCCCACGGCTGGTCGGATACTGCCTGAATAGCGGCATCACCTTGCTTGAGCGGGTTGTCGTGCGACCACTGCACGGCCTGGGCGACATTTGCCGGATAGGTCGATGCCATCAGCACCTGCGAAAGCAGAGCGTCGGGATATAGCGCGACGGGCGCGACCCATTGATCGATTTGTGCAGTGCTGAATGTAGATTTGACGACGGCAGGCGTTACGGGGGGCGCGGAAACCGTTGCAGGAAGCGTAACTGCGGTGATGTCAGGCGCAGTCTGTTGTGTCGATTGCGCTTCCACAGGCGCTTCCACTGTGCGGCTTTTTATATATAGCCCGGCAGAGGCGGCACAAAGCCCGGCACTGCAAATTAGCGCCAGCACATGGGGTTTAAACGGCAAAGTCATTTTCATAATTCGGATCTCAAGGAAATCGCAATGGTCGGCGAACTGCCACCCGCAGGTGCTGTGAATCCGAGTATAAAGAGGCGGTAGTTTAAATTTTGACTAATCTTGGGATTCGTTGAGAAAGGTGATTATCATCATGTGAATTAACGAAGTTTTTACGGAGGGAAACAATCTCTAGACCATCCTTAACGATTCAGCCACTTTTTTATGTTGCTTTTTTGTAAACAGATTAACACATCGTCAAAATCCTGCTATTCTGCCCGTTGCGGTACTGGGCATTTACCCTACAAACTGCTGTCTCACAGGAGCGTGAAGAGAATCGCCTGCCGCACTATGACAATGAGAGCGAGGAGAACCGTCGTGCTAGAAGAATACCGTAAGCACGTAGCTGAGCGTGCCGCTGAGGGGATTGCGCCCAAACCCCTGGATGCAAACCAAATGGCCGCGCTTGTAGAGCTGCTGAAAAACCCGCCCGCGGGCGAAGAAGAATTCCTGTTAGATCTGTTAACCAACCGTGTTCCCCCTGGCGTCGATGAAGCCGCCTATGTCAAAGCAGGCTTCCTGGCTGCTGTCGCCAAAGGCGAAGCCAAATCCCCACTGCTGACTCCGGAAAAAGCCATCGAACTGCTGGGTACCATGCAGGGTGGTTACAACATTCATCCGCTGATCGATGCGCTGGACGATGCCAAACTGGCTCCGATCGCTGCCAAAGCACTGTCCCACACGCTGCTGATGTTCGATAACTTCTATGACGTAGAAGAGAAAGCCAAAGCAGGCAACGAATATGCGAAGCAGGTAATGCAGTCCTGGGCGGATGCCGAATGGTTCCTGAATCGTCCGGCGCTGGCTGAAAAACTGACCGTTACCGTCTTCAAAGTCACTGGCGAAACCAACACCGATGACCTTTCTCCGGCACCGGATGCGTGGTCGCGCCCGGATATCCCATTGCACGCGCTGGCGATGCTGAAAAACGCCCGTGAAGGTATTGAGCCTGATCAGCCAGGCGTTGTTGGTCCAATCAAGCAAATCGAAGCTCTGCAACAGAAAGGTTTCCCGCTGGCGTACGTCGGTGACGTTGTGGGTACGGGTTCTTCGCGTAAATCCGCCACGAACTCCGTTCTGTGGTTTATGGGTGATGATATTCCACATGTGCCGAACAAACGCGGCGGTGGTTTGTGCCTCGGCGGTAAAATTGCACCAATCTTCTTTAACACGATGGAAGATGCGGGTGCACTGCCAATTGAAGTGGACGTCTCTAACCTGAACATGGGCGACGTAATTGACGTTTATCCGTACAAAGGCGAAGTGCGTAACCACGAAACAGGCGAGCTGCTGGCAACCTTCGAACTGAAAACCGACGTGCTGATTGATGAAGTGCGTGCTGGCGGCCGTATTCCGCTGATTATCGGGCGTGGCCTGACCACCAAAGCGCGTGAAGCACTTGGCCTGCCGCACAGCGATGTGTTCCGTCAGGCGAAAGATGTCGCTGAGAGCGATCGCGGCTTCTCGCTGGCGCAGAAAATGGTAGGTCGTGCCTGTGGCGTGAAAGGCATTCGTCCGGGCGCGTACTGCGAACCGAAAATGACTTCTGTAGGTTCCCAGGACACCACTGGCCCGATGACCCGTGATGAACTGAAAGACCTGGCGTGCCTGGGCTTCTCGGCTGACCTGGTGATGCAGTCTTTCTGCCACACCGCGGCGTATCCGAAGCCAGTTGACGTGAACACGCACCACACGCTGCCGGACTTCATTATGAACCGTGGCGGCGTGTCGCTGCGTCCGGGGGACGGCGTCATTCACTCCTGGCTGAACCGTATGCTGCTGCCGGATACCGTCGGTACGGGTGGTGACTCCCATACCCGTTTCCCGATCGGCATTTCTTTCCCTGCGGGTTCTGGTCTGGTGGCGTTTGCTGCTGCAACTGGCGTAATGCCGCTGGATATGCCGGAATCCGTTCTGGTGCGCTTCAAAGGCAAGATGCAGCCGGGTATCACCCTGCGCGATCTGGTACACGCCATTCCGCTGTATGCGATCAAACAAGGTCTGCTGACCGTTGAGAAGAAAGGCAAGAAAAACATCTTCTCTGGCCGCATTCTGGAAATTGAAGGTCTGCCGGATCTGAAAGTTGAGCAGGCCTTTGAGCTTACCGATGCGTCCGCCGAGCGTTCTGCCGCTGGTTGTACCATCAAGCTGAACAAAGAGCCGATCATCGAATACCTGAACTCCAACATCGTCCTGCTGAAGTGGATGATCGCGGAAGGTTATGGCGATCGTCGTACTCTCGAACGTCGTATTCAGGGCATGGAAAAATGGCTGGCGAATCCTGAGCTGCTGGAAGCCGATGCAGATGCGGAATACGCGGCAGTGATCGACATCGATCTGGCTGATATCAAAGAGCCGATCCTCTGCGCACCGAACGACCCGGATGACGCACGTCCGCTGTCTGCGGTACAGGGTGAGAAGATCGACGAAGTGTTTATCGGTTCCTGCATGACCAACATCGGTCACTTCCGTGCCGCCGGTAAACTGCTGGATGCGCACAAAGGTCAGTTGCCGACCCGCCTGTGGGTGGCACCGCCAACCCGTATGGACGCCGCGCAGTTGACCGAAGAAGGCTACTACAGCGTCTTCGGTAAGAGTGGCGCGCGTATCGAGATCCCTGGCTGTTCCCTGTGTATGGGTAACCAGGCGCGTGTGGCAGACGGTGCGACGGTGGTTTCCACCTCTACCCGTAACTTCCCGAACCGTCTGGGTACTGGTGCGAACGTCTTCCTGGCTTCTGCGGAACTGGCCGCTGTTGCGGCGCTGATTGGCAAACTACCGACGCCGGAAGAGTACCAGACCTACGTGGCGCAGGTGGATAAAACTGCCGTTGATACTTACCGTTATCTGAACTTCAACCAGCTTTCTCAGTACACCGAAAAAGCCGATGGGGTGATTTTCCAGACTGCGGTTTAATAAGTAAGCGCACGCGCTGCGCATAAACGACACAATGCCCGGTGAATGAGATTCCCGGGCATTTTTTATTTCTAAACCATCGCCGTTCCGCTGTTTTTCTCCGGTAAGGCTGCGATAATTACATCAATGGCGCAATGCGATTTCGGCGCATTGCCGGGAGCAGAGGAACACACTATGGATTACGAATTTCTGCGCGATATTACCGGAGTGGTAAAGGTGCGCATGTCCATGGGGCATGAAGTGGTCGGGCACTGGTTTAATGAAGAGGTGAAAGAAAACCTGGCCTTGCTTGATGAAGTGGAACAAGCAGCGCACGCACTGAAAGGTAGCGAACGGTCCTGGCAACGGGCAGGGCATGAATACACCCTGTGGATGGACGGTGAAGAGGTGATGGTTCGCGCCAATCAACTGGAATTCGCTGGCGATGAAATGGAAGAGGGGATGAACTACTACGACGAAGAAAGCCTGTCGCTATGCGGCGTTGAGGATTTTCTGCAGGTCGTGGCGGCTTACCGCAATTTCGTGCAGCAGAAGTAAATAAATCTGGCGGAGCCTGGGAGCTCCGCCAGAGCCGTTAAACAGCTGGCATATTGCGCCCGTAATAAATCTCGCGCATTTCTTTCCACAGCGCAGCGGTAATTTCCTGGCGCTCGCTGTCGGTTAAATCTTCCGGTTTGGTGTGGAACATGTAGTGCTTAAGGTCGAACTCTTTAAGCAACATCTTGGTATGGAAGATATTTTCCTGATAGACGTTTACATCCACCATGTCATACAGCGCCTTCATATCGTCAGACATAAAGTTTTGAATCGAATTAATCTCATGGTCGATAAAGTGCTTCATACCGTTGATGTCACGCGTAAAGCCACGCACGCGATAATCAATGGTTACGATATCGGACTCAAGCTGGTGGATCAGGTAATTCAGCGCCTTCAGCGGAGAAATCACGCCGCAGGTAGAGACTTCAATATCGGCGCGGAAGGTACATAAACCGCCTTCAGGATGACTTTCCGGGTAGGTATGTACGCAAATATGACTTTTATCGAGATGGGCAACGACCGTTTCTGGCAGTGGGCCGGGGTGTTCTGTTTTGTCGATAAGTTTCGGGTCGACCGGTTCTTCACTCACCAGGATAGTGACGCTGGCACCCTGTGGTTCGTAATCCTGGCGGGCGATGTTAAGAATATTGGCCCCGATAATGGAACAGGTTTCTGACAGGATTTCGGTCAGACGGTTGGCATTATAGAGTTCATCGATATAAGCAATATAACCGTCGCGCTCTTCGGCAGTTTTGGCGTAGCAGATATCGTAAATACAAAAACTCAGACTTTTGGTCAGATTATTAAAGCCATGCAGTTTCAGTTTTTTCAATTTCTTATCTTCTCCTTAGGACGGCTGTGAAGCCAGAGCGTCTTGCAGATACTGAGGTAAGGCAAAAGCTGCCGTATGGACTGCCGGATTGTAATAACGGCATTTCAGGCCAGAGGCGAGAAAACGCGCCTGAATAATTTCGGTTGAGAGATGGCGTAAGGCATCGTTATTTGTCGCCCATGCAAAGGTCATGATGCCGCCGTAATAGGTCGGGATCGCCGCCTGATAAAAGCCAACGTCGCTGAAGTAATGGCTGAGTTTGCGATGACTGTTGATAGCCTCTTCCTGCTGTAAAAAGCAGACGCCGTTTTGTGCGACGAAGATACCGCCAGGATTCAGGCAACGTTTGCAGCCTTCATAAAATGCTGAGGTGAACAGGCTTTCGCCGGGACCGATAGGATCGGTGCAGTCGGAGATAATAACATCAAAGGTCTGACTGGTTTGATTCACGAAATTGACGCCATCGTCGATCACCAGCTTAAAGCGCGGATCGTCGTAGCTACCGGCGTTATGGTTGGGTAGATACTGACGGCAGAACGACACGACACCCGCGTCGATTTCCACCATCGTGATTGACTCAACGTTTTTGTGCCGGGTCACTTCACGCAGCATGGCACCGTCGCCGCCGCCGATAATCAGCACATGTTTCGCGTGACCGTGGGCCAGTAGCGGAACATGGGTCATCATCTCATGATAGATAAACTCGTCGCGCTCGGTGGTTTGTACTACGCCATCCAGCGCCATTACGCGACCAAATGCAGCGTTCTCAAAAATGATCAGATCCTGGTGATCGGTCTTTTCATGATACAGAACGTTATCTACAGCAAAGTACTGCCCAAACTGGTCGTGTAGCGTTTCATGCCACAGTTTATTTTCGGCCATGGGTTGATACCTCCTTTGTTAACACCCGTAAAAAAAGGGCGCAACATAATAGCTAACATTGACCGCGGATGCACGGTCAATATTTCTACAAAAAGGTATCAGGGATTATTTGACGTAGGCAAGCAGGCTTAAGGAATCGCGGGCCAGGGCTTTGCATTTTTTAGCGACGGGAATGCCAATGCCGCTGAGATCGCGGTAGCTGTCTTCACCGAGAGCTTTCATGTCGAAGGTGTCGTAATTACTGAGATCCCACTGGTTTTGCTGGGCGAAAAAGACCAGTGCGCGACGAATTTGCCCATTAGGTAAGTTCTGGTAACCACAATCGTTCTTCAGAAAAACAAAAACTGCCGTTAAATCGGCCATATCTTCGGCTTCAGACTCGCTGAGCGCGTAACTGTTTGCGCAAACGGCCATCAGGCTGCCGAATAACACTGTTCTGAAAAACGTCTTCATTGCTTCTACCAGGACTTAAAGAAGATAAACGTTAGCACACTGTGAGCGAGGCGACGACCATTATTGTCGATTAAATTGTGTCTGCGGCTTGACCTTCCCGTAAGGGTAAGGACTATGCTCAACGTTTGATTTTGTTTCGCCTGCTTGAGAATAAGGAAATAACTATGCAACGCCGTGATTTCTTAAAATATTCCGTCGCGCTGGGCGTGGCTTCGGCTTTGCCGCTGTGGAGTCGAACAGTTTTTGCCGCCGAACGTCCAACACTGCCGATCCCCGAACTCCTCACTTCTGATGTTCGTGGCCGCATAAAATTATCGATAATGCCAGGTCAGTCCACCTTTGCCGGGAAAACGGCGACCACCTGGGGCTATAACGGTAATCTGTTAGGGCCTGCGGTGAAGTTACAGCGTGGCAAAGCGGTCACGGTTGATATCTATAACCAACTGACGGAAGAGACGACGTTGCACTGGCACGGGCTGGAAGTACCGGGTGAAGTGGACGGCGGCCCGCAGGGGATTATTCCGCCTGGCGGTCAACGCACGGTGACGCTGAACGTCGATCAACCTGCCGCTACCTGCTGGTTCCATCCGCATCAGCACGGCAAAACCGGGTGTCAGGTGGCGATGGGGCTGGCAGGTCTGGTGGTGATTGAAGATGACGAGATCCTGAAATTAATGCTGCCAAAACAGTGGGGTATCGATGATGTTCCGGTGATCGTTCAGGATAAAAAATTTAACGCCGACGGACAGATTGATTATCAACTGGATGTGATGACCGCCGCCGTGGGCTGGTTTGGCGATACGCTGCTGACCAACGGTGCAATCTACCCGCAACACGCCGCACCGCGCGGCTGGCTGCGCCTGCGTTTACTCAATGGCTGTAACGCCCGATCGCTCAATTTCGCCACCAGCGACAATCGCCCGCTGTATGTGATTGCCAGCGACGGTGGTCTGCTGCCTGAACCGGTGAAGGTGAGCGAGCTTCCCGTGCTGATGGGCGAGCGTTTTGAAGTGCTGGTGGAGGTTAACGACAACAAACCGTTTGACCTGGTGACGCTGCCAGTCAGCCAGATGGGGATGGCGATCGCGCCGTTTGATAAGCCGCATCCGGTAATGCGGATTCAGCCGATTGCTATTAGTGCCTCCGGTGCTTTGCCAGACACATTAAGTAGCCTGCCGGCGTTACCTTCGCTGGAGGGGCTGACGGTACGCAAGCTGCAACTTTCCATGGACCCGATGCTCGATATGATGGGTATGCAGATGCTAATGGAGAAATATGGCGATCAGGCGATGGCCGGGATGGATCACAGCCAGATGATGGGCCATATGGGGCATGGCAATATGAATCATATGAACCACGGCGGGAAGTTCGATTTCCACCATGCTAATAAAATCAACGGTCAGGCGTTTGATATGAATAAGCCGATGTTTGCGGCGGCGAAAGGGCAGTACGAACGTTGGGTTATCTCTGGCGTGGGCGACATGATGCTGCATCCGTTCCATATTCACGGCACACAGTTCCGTATCTTGTCAGAAAATGGCAAACCGCCAGCGACGCATCGCGCAGGATGGAAAGATACCGTTAAGGTAGAAGGTAATGTCAGCGAAGTACTGGTGAAGTTTAATCACGACGCACCGAAAGAACATGCTTATATGGCGCACTGCCATCTGCTGGAGCATGAAGATACGGGGATGATGTTAGGGTTTACGGTATAAAAAGACCGTATTCGGAAATATGCCCGGATCTCTCCGGGCATTAAACTGATGACAAACGCAAATCTGCCTGATGCGCTACGCTTATCGGGTCTACGTGAACTCCGCAATCTACTGAATTTGCAGTGTTTTGTAGGCCGGATAAGGCGTTCACGCCGCATCCGGCATGAACAACGCGCACGTTGTCAGCAATCTGAGCAAGTCTTACTTCACATCATCCGGCAACGCATAAGCCACAATATAGTCGCCCATCTTCGTACCAAATGAACCGTGACCGCCTGCGGAGATCACCACATACTGCTTGCCATTCACTTCATAGGTCATCGGTGTTGCCTGACCACCCGCCGGTAAACGGCCCTGCCACAATTTTTCACCGTTGCTCATGTTGTAAGCGCGCAGGTAGTTATCTGCCGTAGCGGCGATAAACAGCACGTTACCCGCTGTGGAGATTGGCCCGCCCAGCATCGGCATACCCATATTGAACGGCACCGGAACGGGCATCGGGAACGGCATACTGTCCTGCGGCGTACCAATACGTTTCTTCCACACCACTTCGTTGGTTTTCAGATCCAGCGCCGAGATATAGCCCCATGCTGGCTGTTTACACGGCAGACCAAACGGTGAGAGGAACGGGTTGAGCGTGACGCCATACGGTACACCGTACTGCGGCTGAATGCCGGATTCCGTACCCGTGCCTTTGGCATCTTTCGGCTGCTCCATCGGGTTGCCAGGACCGCGTGGGATCAGTTTCGAAACAAACGGCAGTGCCATTGGGTTGGCAATCGCCACTTCACGATTCGGATCAACGGAAATTCCGCCCCATTCGAACATCCCCAGGTTACCCGGGAAGACCAGCGTACCCTGTTCAGATGGCGGGGTGAAAATGCCTTCATAGCGCATCTGGTGGAACATCACGCGGCACACCAGCTGGTCAAACATGGTGGCGCCCCACATATCCGCACCGCTCAAATCTTTCGTCGGACGGAAGCTCAGTTCAGAGAACGGTTGAGTAGGGGTAACGTAATCGCCTTTCGCTGCACCTTGGGGAACCGGTTTTTCCGGGGCCGGAACCACCAGTTCACCATTACGACGATCGAGCACAAAAAATGTTGCCAGTTTTCGCCGGAGCGTAAATAACCGGCACTTTCTGACCATTAACGGTGATATCCGCCAGCGTCGGCTGTGCCGGAAGATCCATATCCCACAGGTCGTGGTGAACGGTCTGGTAGCTCCACGCCAGTTTCCCGGTAGTGGCATTCAGCGCCAGAATCGAGCTGGCATAACGTTCCTGTTCCGGTGTGCGGTTACCACCCCAGATATCCGGCGTGGTCACGCCCATCGGCAGATAGACCAGATCCAGCTTCGCGTCATAGGCCGCAGGTGCCCACGAGTTTGGCGAGTTAAAGGTAAAGGTGTGTTCGTCAGACGGGATCGCGTTCGGATCTTTTGCGCCCGGATCAAAAGCCCACAGCAGCTCACCAGTGTTGACATCAAAACCACGGATCACGCCAGACGTTTCGCGGGTTGAGAAGTTGTCGGTAACTGAACCGGCCATCACGATGGTTTTATCGGTGATAATCGGCGGCGAAGTCGGCTCATACAGACCCGGTTTGGTGTCCGGCATATTGCTTTGCAGATTGAGCACGCCTTTATTAGCGAAGGTTTCGCACAGCTTGCCGTTTTCAGCGTTAATCGCAATCAGGCGACCATCATTCACCGGAAGAATGATACGACGCGGGCAATCCGCCATCACTTCCGGCGAAGCAGTTTCTGCTTTGGCTTCATGATAAGAGACGCCACGGCAGGTGACGTGCTGGAAAGACTCGTTGGTTTTCAGCTCAGGATCGTAATGCCATTTCTCTTTGCCGCTGGCGGCATCAAGCGCAAACAGGCGCTGGTGAGCGGTACACAGGTAAAGGGTGTCGCCCACTTTAATCGGCGTCACTTCATTGGTGATTTCACCCGGATCGTTCGGCTGCTTCACATCGCCAGTACGGAACACCCAGGCTTCTTTCAGCTTGTGAACGTTATCGGCGTTAATTTGTTTCAGAGGTGAAAAGCGTTGACCTTCCTGATTACGACCATAGGCAGGCCAGTCCTGATCGGCAACGGGGGAGATTGCTTCGGCAGGTGTGGCATCGGCGCTTAAGGTGCCGTTGATTTCCTGCGGATCGTTAAATCCGGCCCAGGTCAGGATACCACCGCTAATCAGCAGTGCGACCAACAGTGCGGCAACTGCGCCGCTGGCAGGAATGACCAGGCGACGCCAGACAAACGGCAGGATCAGCCAGAAGCCGAAGAAGACCAGAATGTCGCTGCGCGGAGTCAGCGCCCAGAAGTCGAAACCAACTTCCCAGACGCCCCAAATCATGGTGCCGAGCAGCAGGGCGGCGTACAGCCAAAGCGCGGCACGTTTACTGCGCCACAGCATCCAGGCGACGCCGAGCATCACAAGGCCAGCGATAGGGTAATACCAGGAGCCGCCAATCGCGACCAGCCAGCCTCCGCCAATGAGTAGATACAGCCCGCAAAGCGCTGCAAATAGGGCTGTTAGCGTGACGAGTAATCGTCGCGAGCCTGTATTGTTAATTGCCATAAAGAAACACCATTTCAATTCATTAATATTTTAGTAGCAATTAATTATAGGTTTTAACATGTGTGATCGTCATCACAATTTGAGCTTTATTAACAGATTCCGCGAATGAATAGTTTTACTGGTATACTGCATGTCTTGCGCTTTGTTGCGGTGCTGAATCCCGCCCGTGCGAAGTGATTTGTTTTTAAATCATATGGTTAGAGATATGAAACATACTGTAGAAGTAATGATCCCCGAAGCGGAGATTAAAGCGCGTATCGCCGAACTGGGTCGTCAGATTACTGAGCGTTACAAAGACAGCGGCAGCGATATGGTGCTGGTAGGTCTGCTGCGTGGCTCATTTATGTTTATGGCGGACCTGTGCCGTGAAGTTCAGGTATCTCATGAAGTCGACTTTATGACCGCCTCCAGCTACGGTAGCGGCATGTCCACCACCCGTGATGTGAAAATCCTCAAAGATCTGGATGAAGATATCCGTGGCAAGGACGTGCTGATTGTTGAAGATATCATCGACTCGGGGAATACACTGTCGAAAGTGCGTGAGATCTTAAGCCTGCGTGAACCGAAGTCGTTGGCGATTTGTACGCTGCTGGATAAACCGTCCCGTCGTGAAGTGAACGTCCCGGTAGAATTTATCGGTTTCTCGATCCCGGATGAGTTTGTGGTGGGTTACGGCATTGATTACGCACAGCGTTACCGTCATCTGCCATATATCGGCAAAGTGATTCTGCTGGACGAGTAAGTGTGAAGTTGCCGGATGTGTTGCATCCGGCATGGCATATTTATTTGTGGTTGGCGTGTTTCAGCTTGAGGTTGGAAATCCCGTGACGGTAACGTTGCTCAAGGGTTTCGCGGTTGGTGGCAGTAACATCCAGATCACGCAGCAAGCCGTCGTGAATGCCGTAGGCCCAGCCGTGAATGGTTACTTTCTGCCCGCGTTTCCACGCTGATTGCATAATGGTGGAGTGGCCCAGGTTATATACCTGTTCCATGACGTTCAGTTCACACAAGGTATCCAGACGGCGCTCTGGCGGCATTTCGCCGAGCAATGAGCTATGTTTGAACCAGATATCGCGGATGTGCAGCAGCCAGTTGTTGATAAGCCCCAGTTCCGGGTTTTCAACTGCGGCTTGTACGCCGCCACAACCGTAGTGGCCACAGATAATAATGTGTTCAACTTCGAGAACATCCACTGCATACTGAACCACGGAAAGGCAGTTCAGGTCGGTGTGAATGACCAGGTTAGCAACATTACGGTGAACAAAGAGTTCGCCCGGCTCAAGACCGGTTAAACGTTCTGCAGGAACGCGACTGTCGGAACATCCAATCCATAGAAAGCGCGGTTTTTGCGCTTGTGCCAGTTTCTCAAAAAACCCGGGATCCTCTTCCACCAGCATTTTTGACCATAGTGCATTATTGCTGATGAGTGTATCTATGTCTTTCATGGAGGTTAACGACCTGTAACCAAATAATTACGTTTGGCTAATATAGGGCAACTCCGGGACGATTTAAACCACAGATAAAGTGTAAGAACGTAAGGTAAGTAAAAATTTATGACCATTGCACTGGAACTTCAACAGCTTAAAAAAACCTATCCAGGCGGCGTTCAGGCGCTTCGTGGAATAGATTTGCAAGTCGAAGCGGGTGATTTTTATGCGCTTCTCGGGCCGAACGGGGCCGGAAAATCAACCACCATCGGTATTATTAGCTCTCTGGTAAATAAAACCTCCGGGCGGGTCAGCGTATTTGGTTACGATCTTGAAAAAGATGTCGTCAACGCTAAACGTCAGTTGGGACTGGTGCCACAGGAATTTAACTTCAACCCGTTTGAAACCGTACAGCAAATTGTGGTGAATCAGGCGGGGTACTACGGTGTAGAGCGCAAAGAAGCGTACATCCGCAGCGAAAAGTATCTTAAGCAACTCGATTTGTGGGGAAAGCGCAACGAACGTGCGCGCATGTTATCGGGCGGGATGAAACGTCGTTTAATGATCGCCCGTGCGTTAATGCATGAACCTAAACTACTGATTCTGGACGAACCGACCGCAGGCGTAGATATTGAACTTCGCCGCTCAATGTGGGGCTTTTTGAAGGATTTAAACGACAAAGGCACCACCATTATTCTTACCACGCATTACCTGGAAGAAGCAGAAATGCTGTGCCGCAATATCGGCATTATTCAACACGGTGAGCTGGTGGAAAATACCTCGATGAAGGCACTGCTGGCGAAGCTGAAATCAGAAACCTTTATTCTCGATCTCGCACCGAAAAGCCCGTTACCGAAGCTCGATGGCTATCAGTATCGACTGGTGGATACCGCCACGCTGGAAGTTGAAGTGCTGCGTGAGCAGGGGATCAACAGCGTATTTACGCAGCTAAGTGAGCAGGGCATTCAGGTATTAAGTATGCGTAACAAAGCTAACCGTCTGGAAGAGTTGTTTGTTTCACTGGTTAATGAAAAACAAGGAGATCGCGCATGATGCATCTTTACTGGGTGGCGTTAAAAAGCATCTGGGCGAAAGAGATCCATCGCTTTATGCGTATCTGGATACAGACGCTGGTGCCACCGGTCATCACCATGACCCTTTACTTTATCATCTTCGGTAACCTGATTGGTTCGCGTATTGGTGATATGCATGGCTTCAGCTATATGCAGTTCATTGTTCCGGGGCTGATCATGATGTCGGTGATCACCAATGCCTACGCCAACGTCGCTTCATCATTTTTTGGCGCCAAGTTCCAGCGTAATATTGAAGAACTGCTGGTCGCTCCGGTTCCGACTCACGTCATTATTGCCGGATATGTCGGCGGTGGCGTAGCGCGCGGACTGCTTGTTGGTATGCTGGTGACAGCAATTTCGCTGTTCTTTGTACCGTTTCAGGTGCATTCGTGGGTATTTGTCGCTTTAACGCTGGTGCTCACGGCGGTGTTGTTCTCTCTTGCCGGATTGCTTAATGGTGTGTTTGCCAAAACGTTTGATGACATCAGCCTGGTGCCAACCTTTGTGTTAACGCCACTCACGTATTTGGGCGGGGTGTTTTACTCACTGACCTTGCTGCCACCGTTCTGGCAGGGGCTGTCGCATCTCAACCCAATCGTTTATATGATCAGTGGATTCCGCTACGGCTTCCTTGGCATTAATGATGTGCCGCTGGTTACTACTTTTGGTGTGCTGGTTATTTTTATTATTGCGTTTTATCTGATCTGCTGGTCGCTGATCCAGCGTGGGCGCGGTCTGCGCAGCTAAGGCTATTTCCTCTCCTCTGGATTCGGGGGAGAGGAGTTTTGACGACTATCACCCTTTATCAACAATGGTCAGGGTAGACTGATTTTCAGCTAAGGAGGAAGGTGATGTTAGGTTGGGTAATTACCTGTCACGACGACCGGGCGCAAGAGATGTTGGATGCGCTGGAAAAAAAACATAGGCGCACTTATCCAGTGCCGGGCGGTGAATTTCTGGCGCGGATTAAGTTCCAATATGCTCAGCCGCATGATGTGCGATGCTCTGCATGAAACAGATTCTGGCGATGGGGTTATCTTTTTAACCGATATTGCAGGTGCTGCGCCTTATCGTGTTGCATCGTTATTAAGCCACAAACATTCCCGTTGTGAAGTGATTTCTGGTGTCACGTTACCGTTAATTGAGCAGATGATGGCCTACCGTGAAACGTTATCCAGCGCGGAGTTTCGCGAGCGAATTGTCGAACTGGGTGGGCCTGAAGTCAGTAGTCTCTGGCACCAACAACAAAAAAATCCCCCCTTTGTCCTCAAGCATAATTGGTTCGAGTATTAAATCGCATTCCGATTTTGCTACACTAACGGCGCTGTTTCTCGCCTGGTAGTTTTCTCATGATTAAAAAGATTATTTTTTTACTGCTGCTGGTTTCATTTGGTGTCGGCGCAGCGCTTCCCGCGCGTTATATGCAAACCACTCAGGATGCAGCTATCTGGGGAAAAATTGGCGACAAAACGGTAACCGTCGGCAACATTCGCGCCGGGCAGATTATTTCGGTCATCCCAACCGCTGCCGATTATTATGAATTCAATTTTGGTTTTGCTACGGGGTATATTGATAAAGGGCATCTGGAACCTGTACAAGGGCGGCAAAAAGTTGAAGATGGTCTGGGGGATCTGAATAAGCCACTGAGTAACCAAAATCTTATTACATGGAAAGATACTCCGATATACAACGCGCCTGATGCGGGTAGTGCGCCATTTGGCGTGCTGGCCGATAATTTACGTTATCCCATTATTAATAAATTAAAAGATCGCCTGAATCAAACCTGGTATCAAATTCGTATTGGCGAACGACTGGCCTATATCAGTGCACTGGATGCGCAGCAGGATAACGGTATTCCTGTATTGACCTACCATCATATTTTACGCGATGAAGAGAACACCCGTTTTCGTCATACTTCGACCACGACGTCGGTGCGAGCTTTCAATAACCAGATGACCTGGTTGCGCGATCGTGGATATACCACGTTAACCTTGTATCAACTGGAAGGGTATCTGCGTAATTCGATGAATCTTCCGGCTCGCGCGGTGGTGCTGACATTTGATGATGGCTTGAAATCAGTGAGTCGTTATGCATATCCCATTCTGAAAGAATACGGTATGAAGGCGACGGCATTTATTATTACCTCTCGCATCAAACGTCATCCACAGAAATGGAATCCGCAGTCATTACAGTTTATGAGTGTTTCTGAACTGCTTGATGTCAGCGATGTTTTTGATTTCCAGTCACATACTCATTTTTTTGCATCGGGTAGATGGATATCGCCGACCCATATTACTCAGCCGCAGTGAGCATAATATTCTGTTTGATTTCGAACGCTCTCGCCGGGCGCTAAATCAATTTAATCCTCGAGTCTTGTATCTTTCGTATCCATTTGGTGGATTTAATGACAAAGCGGTAAAGGCGGCAAATGATGCCGGATTTCATCTGGCGGTGACGACCATGAAAGGTAAAGTAAAACCGGGGGATAATCCGTATTTATTAAAGCGGCTGTATATTTTAAGAACAGATTCGCTGGAGACGATGTCGCGGCTGGTGAGTAACCAGCCGCAGGGGTGATTATCAGGCAACCTGTACCGGAATCGCTTTCGCGGTACGTTTCATTTCATTGTCGCCTTCAAAGTAGGCAACGTTGGGGCGCCAGGTACGGGCTTCTGCATCTGGCATAGTGACGAAGCTGGCGATTATGACAATATCGCCGACGCTGGCACAGTGGGCCGCCGCACCGTTGACAGAAATGATTCTCGAACCGCGTTCTGCCGCGATGGCATAGGTGGAGAAACGCTTGCCGTTGGTAACATTCCAGATATCAATGGCTTCGTTTTCGAGAATACCGGCTGCGTCAAGAAAATCCTGGTCAATGGCGCAAGAACCTTCATAGTGCAGGTCCGCATGAGTCACTTTCACGCGGTGGAGTTTGCCCTGCAGCATCGTGCGAATCATAACTTCTACCTTTCTACCCTGTCGTTAACGAAGCAGGCGGTGCCTGCTTTGAGGAAATTCTCACGCAGTATTGCCCGATTTTTGATAAGTGTCTACTGATCTGATGGCATTTGCAGCAGCAGTTTGCGTACCGCGCCGAAGCTTGCCATGTAACGCCTGTAACCAATTGAAATTTCTCTGAACGCTGCTCGGTAAACAACAAAGAGGTGGCTGACGACGGCACGCCTTGAGTGGATACTTCCTTCACATAGGGCCACACGGAAGGCAGGGAAGATGGACGCACCGAGTACCACAGCGCATGACGCGGTATTTAAACAATTTTTAATGCATGCGGAGACGGCTCGCGACTTCCTGGATATCCATTTGCCAGTGGAATTACGCGAACTTTGTGACCTCAACACGCTTCATTTAGAGTCGGGGAGTTTCATTGAAGAGAGCCTGAAAGGACACAGCACGGACGTGCTCTATTCCGTGCAAATGCAGGGCAATCCCGGTTATCTGCATGTTGTGATTGAACACCAAAGCAAGCCGGATAAGAAAATGGCCTTTCGCATGATGCGTTATTCTATTGCTGCCATGCACCGGCATCTGGAGGCGGATCACGATAAGCTGCCGCTGGTGGTGCCGATTCTGTTTTATCAGGGCGAGGCCACACCTTATCCGCTCTCAATGTGCTGGTTTGATATGTTTTACTCGCCGGAGCTGGCGCGACGCGTCTATAACAGTCCATTCCCGCTGGTGGATATCACTATCACGCCGGATGACGAAATCATGCAACATCGGCGGATTGCGATTCTCGAACTACTGCAAAAACATATTCGCCAGCGCGACTTAATGTTATTGCTGGAGCAACTGGTCACGCTGATTGACGAAGGGTACACTAGCGGAAGTCAGTTAGTTGCCATGCAAAACTATATGCTGCAACGCGGTCATACTGAACAAGCGGATTTGTTTTACGGTGTGTTGAGGGACAGGGAAACGGGAGGGGAGTCTATGATGACGCTGGCGCAGTGGTTTGAAGAGAGGGGAAGACAGGAGGAAAGGCAGGAATTCGCCCTGCGTCTTCTGAATAAAGGAATGTCTCGAGAAGACGTTGCAGAGATGGCAAATTTACCCCTTGCCGAGATTGATAAGCTGATTAATTAAGTTGTCTGCATTATCAGTTATAGCCAGATAATTGTTATTGTTAACTGACCAGATAATTAAGAGAACCTATGGACATAAAGACACGGAGAGAAACCAGGCAGACGCTGGCGCAGTGGTTTGAAGAGAAGGGGATTGAGAAGGGAAGACAGGAAGTAAGTCAGGAATGCGCCCAACGTCTTCTGAGGAAAGGAATACTTCGTGAGGATGTTGCAGAGGTGACAGCTTTATCTCTTGCAGAGCTTGATAAGCTAATTAACTCTAACTAAGTTGTCTGCGTTATGAATAATTGCTTACAGATGACGTGGCAATTAATAACTGGCGCCATCAGCCGTAGCGCCAGTTAAGTATTACGCCAGCTCGACGATTTTGTTGTCGATCAGGCGAGCATCGCCAAGCCAGGCGGCTACCAGAATCACGGCCCGTTTGCTGTTTTCAGAGACTTCCAGCAATGTGTCGGCATCACGAATCTGAATATCATCGGCGCGGAAGCCTTTTTCATTCAGTTCTTGCCCTGCAATGGCAATAATCTCATCGAGATCCCGCTCTCCAGCCTGCAATTTGTCGGCAATCGAACTTAAAACTTTGTACAGACCTGGCGCAATTTTGCGTTGTTCCGCCGTCAGATAACCGTTACGGGAACTCAGCGCCAGACCGTCTTTCGCGCGCATAATCGGTACGCCGACAATCTCAATATCGAAGCCCATATCAGCAACCATTTTGCGGATCAGCGCCAGTTGCTGAAAGTCCTTTTCGCCGAAGCAGGCGATGTCCGGCTGGACCAGGTTAAACAGCTTGCTGACAATAGTCGAAACGCCGCGAAAATGTCCCGGACGGCTGGCACCTTCCAGCATGGTCGAAAGGCCAGGAACATCAACATAGGTGTGGGTTTCGGTACCGTTCGGGTAGATCTCTTTTACCGAGGGTGCGAAAACTAAATCCACTTTACGTTTGTTTAGCTTTTCGCAGTCTTCTTGCAAAGTGCGTGGATAGCGAGCCAGATCTTCCGGGCGGTCGAACTGCATCGGGTTAACGAAAATACTGACGACGACCACATCGGCGCGGGCTTTGGCTTCGTCGACCAGTTTCATATGGCCATCGTGCAGGTTACCCATGGTTGGCACCAGCGCCACGCGCTTACCTTCCATACGCAGGCGGCGAATTTGCTGACGCAGCAGCGGCAGGGTTTCGATAATTAACACAACGTGACTCCTTAATGGAAACTGTGTTCTTCGCCCGGATAAACACCGGACTCCACTTCAGCCATATACTGCCGTACAGCCGCGCGGATGTCGCCCGTTTCGGCGAGGAAATTTTTAGCGAATTTAGGAATGTGACCGCCGGTAATACCAAAGGCGTCGTGCATCACCAGGATCTGCCCATCGGTGACGTTACCCGCACCAATACCGATAACCGGGATCGCCAGCGCTTCGGTAATGCGTTTTGCCAGCTCAACCGGTACGCATTCCAGCACCAGCAGTTGTGCACCAGCGGCTTCTAAGGCTAATGCATCGCTGAGCAGTCGATCTCCCGCTTCATCGCCGCGCCCCTGTACTTTGTAGCCGCCGAAAATATTCACTGACTGTGGGGTTAAACCTAAGTGACCACATACAGGAACCGCGCGCTCAGTAAGCATTTGTACCGTTTCAACCAGCCACTCACCGCCTTCAATTTTGACCATATTGGCGCCAGCACGCATAACCGTTGCGGCGTTTTCAAAGGCTTGTTCCGGTGTGGCATACGCCATAAACGGCAGGTCAGCCAACAGCAGGCAGTTTGGCGCACCGCGACGTACCGCAGCGGTGTGGTAGGCGATATCAGCAACGGTAACTGGCAGGGTGGAGTCATGGCCCTGAACCGTCATGCCCAGTGAGTCGCCTACCAGCATGACGTTAAGCCCTTCATCAGCAAACAGTTTCGCGAAGCTGTAGTCGTAAGCGGTGATAGTCGCGAAACGTTTTTTTTTCTTGTTTGCACTTCTGCAATGAAGCAATGGTGGTTGGTTTCATAACGTATCCTGATGGCTAAAGTTAGATCAATTCGCATTCTAGCAGTCGATATCAGGCGGGCAATGGTTTTTAGTGTGGGGAAAAATTTGCACCAGAGCAGAACTCTGGTGCGATGGGGGGAATGACGTTTTACTTATTCATAGGTAAAGGAGAAGGTCGCGTTACCTGAAAATGTTCCAACACCGACAGCAGTACCACTGCCATCCGGCACCAGCTGTGCCGTAAAAGGTAAAAGCAGCAGGTTGTTTAACCAGATTGCGAAGTTATAGTCAACCGCGTTGCTACCATCTGCTTTTAGCAATTTTTTGCTGTTGTCGTAAGTTGAATGAACTTTTACAGCCACGCCTGAAGCAGAGCCAGTTGTTTTTCCTACCAGAGTAGTGTCGCTGGGCTTATTTGCCGCTTTCAGCTTAACCGTAATCTTACTGGCATAACAGTATTCAGCACGGATAGAAAAAGGAATTTCCCGCGTAAGCCCATTTTTCACTTCCGAAACATAGCTGTTCCCAAGCGTTACCTGGTTGCCACTGACGTTGCCCTGATCTTGTGCCAGAGCTATTGTTGCACAGGTCGGTTCGTCAACGTAAAAATGAACGGAGTTTTTATCAACGAAAAAATTTATCCATGGTTGATGATTATTGCCTATATACCAAGAGGCTATTTGGCCTGGCATCGCAAAACCTTCTGAAACCCCATTTTGAGGTTTAAATTCCGGGGTCCAGAAAAAACGAAACCGTAAATACCAACTATCGTCACTATACTCATAGGCCCACCTTACGCTGGAGTTATCTGTATGATTATCTCCATTACTTTGTGCAGGAAGATACAAATCAAGCTCCTCCGCGGCTCCACAACTCATACATATTAATTCTACTGAATAAACAATACCGGGAACGGTTGTTTTCAATAAAGCACCGCCACGGTTGTTAGTATAGGTTGATAAGAGGTCGGCATCAGCAGTATTAATAAAATGCACTGAGCTTGTGTCACTACCTAAGGATTTACAACCAATCTTATCGCCCCGAAGATCAATATGAGAATCACTGGTCGCGAAGGATATTTCCTCTGGTGCAGTAACCATTTGTGTCTGTATATTGAAGTCCGTTGGGTTTATCACCATATCATAACGGCCTTTAGCACTGTCCTCTATATAACATTCATTCGCCAATGCATACCAGGATGTGGTAAAAAATAACAGTATTGCACTGCATAACTGAATTAAAAGTTGGTTGCCTTTCCTTTGCATAATTATCCTTATTATTCGTAAGATACGTTAACAATAACCTGGCTTCTCACCATTCCCGATTCAGGAGGGAGGGCATTATTCACCCGCTGCATACGGGAATAAAAGGTCCAGGTTGACGAAACAGCATTGTCAGGCGCGACCGAATAAATTGCTGTTGAGGAACCATCCGTTCCGCGCACGTTAAATGTCTGCTGATTCGGTTGTGCCGAAAATATCACAATACCGACGTTTTTTCGCCCCGGTAGCCTGCTGTTCATATTCATTACTAAAAATTTGATTATTCACCTGCGCGAGCGAACCCGACTGCGGCTGAAAATCCAATTTCATTTGTGACTGTGTCGTTTGAATGTTATCGCAAGAAACCACATTAACATTAAACGTTTTTGCCGCCAGCATAATCCGTCGTTGGGGTCACGTTGTCAGCTAAATAGTCCAGCGTCACTGTGCCGAGATCTACCACGCCATTATTACTGATTTCCACCTGACAGGTGCTGGCCACAATCTGCGCTGTGAGATCAACATCCTGGCCGGCATAGCCAAAAGGTGTAATAAGGGCTGCTGCCAGCCCCAAAAAGCGTACCAATTTATGATGCCTGCATAGCATTCTAATATCCTTATCCGCTATTACTGATAAGTGATTGTAAAAGTCGTAGGAGAGAGGAAACTACCCGGTAATGCATTATTAACCGTTCTCCCTTCAGCGAGAATCATCCGCGCGCTTAACTCGAAATCATAAGGCCGTGTTGTGCTGGCAGTAGAAAGATCGACATTGACGACGTTTCGCTGAACACAACTGAATTGCTCACTGCCACTTCCCTCGGGGGTCTTGGTCGTCCATACTTCGACAGCGGCTCCGCTTGAACCACCTTCGCTGGTGGAGTTAAGTTTATTTGCAAAGCCGGCAGTGTTAGCCATGGCGCCAGCGCAACCGATACCCTTGGGTGCCAATACGAGTTGAGCACTTTTTCCTGGAAGACCGGCGCAATCGCTGAAGCGGATTTTAAATGGTTGTACCTTTCTTTTGGCTGCCAGTTCAGAAATATAAACATTGTTAAAAGCAACGGTGTCGATCACGGTATTACTAGTATCAAGTACCTTCGCACTACAGGTACCCATAGTCAGATTACTGTTTACGGTTAAAGAGGCGGATGTCGTACTCGCATAAGTGAGATTGTTGCTAACGCTGGCACCCACGGCAACAGTAGCAATCAGTGTAACGATGACTTTTATTTTCATGGTGGCTGTCTCTGTTATTCGTAGGTGAAGTTAAAGGTGGCTTTTGCCCGAAACGCACCGGTGCGTCCTGCTCCCGCTGTTGTTTCGCGCAGAGCTACGGTCAGAGGCACACCGTTAGCTTTCTCATCGGTGGTCCATTCAAATTTGTCAGTATTATTTGGCGTAAAGAAAGTCGAGTCTACGGTATTTCTACGTTTAATCCCCATACCCACACCCGTAGCGCCAGAGCTTGCTTCATTAACAATTAACTTACCGGAAATCGTTGTTCCTGTAAGTGTGGTAAAAATCTTTGAGTAACCATTGCTGCAATCTTTGGCCTTTAATTTAAAGTTGGCTTGAGCTGCAGAATCTCCAGTAACAACCTTATCAAGGCCAACATCAGGAATTGTCAGGCTGTATTCATCGTTACTACCGGTCACGGCAGGACCACCATCTTCCACTATAGTTATCGTACAGGTGGTGGCTAATACCGTGGCCGTAAAATCGACATTAATATCTGTTGCAGAACCAACTGCCGGTAAACCCAGACCTATTAACGCGGATGTTAGTAGTATCCTTTTCATAGAATTTTCCATATTAGTGATTTGCTACCTGACAGGTAAGATTGTTAAGTAATAAGGTGTTGGTACTTCCCAGCGTTTTTGGCTGGGCCGGGAACTGGTAGTGCAACTTACAGTCAACGGTTTGGTTGTTTTCATACCAGCGCACTGTTAATTCCCCGCTGTCGTTAATACCGCGCACAAATGCCTGACCACCCTGACCCATACTGCCGATCATAACGTCACCCTGGTAAACTTCAGCAGCAAACGGAATCGTTTTACCATTGGTAGCGGTAATATTCAGCACGGCAGAACGGCCCTGGTCCGTTTCGAAACGGGTCAAAACAACGGAGCCGCTACGTGGTACGGTGGTAGCACTGGTACTTTTCAGTTCAACATCGTTTTCCAGTGTTTCAATGTTCAGACCTACCCGGTTTTCACGGTATGGACTGACAGAGGACGTCACGGCATATCCCCAGCGATCGATTTCGTTATTACTGTTATTGATTCGTGCACCTTTCGCGCCAGGGGCGTTGATTAACACCAGCGTGTCATTACTGCTGAAACTGTTGTTAGTGAACGTTAAACCACCACTGTGTAATACAAAGCCGCCATCGGTAGAGATGGAGTACTGCTGGCTGTTATCCGAAGTGGCCGAGGCCGAAGCGGAAATACCACCTAACCCAGATTCATAGTTGAGATAACCGCCAATAGAGGCTAAATCGCCGGAGTTTTTATCGAGGCTATATCCTGTGTTGACACTGTAGTTCACCAGATTATTTTCAGTGTTGCCGGAACTGTTAACATTCAGCTGATGCGAACCATCGAAATCGGTATTGAGCTGAGTATTTAAATTACGGAAGCCGGAAGATTTGCGTTTGCCACCGAAAATATTTTCGATAGGCACGCTAATGCTGACGTACATCGCGTCATCTTTAGCACCATCTTCATTCCAGCTACGTTGCAGGTTGACGCTGAAGCTGCCCCACGAAACGCTTTTACTGTAACCAACGTTATATTCAGTCCGGCTATTGTTAGCCGCCCAGTAGTCTGTCCAGCTACCGGAAATAAACAGCGAACCGTAATCTTCATAGGCGATATTCAACGGTTGGTTAATACTCACGGTAAACTGGTTCTTCATACGTGAGTACGTCTGCATGGTGTTTTTGTCTTCATCGGCAGACAAATGTTTGGCGTCGTCAATCAGAACTAACGCATCATGCAGACCCAGATAATCTTGGGTGGAATAGCGGTAAGCCGCGAGATTAAATGATGTTCCTGTATCCTGGAAAAGTTTGTTCCAGGTTACGCGATAACTTTGTCCCTGATAGGTTTTATCATCCGGAATTTCAGCGCGGGAGTGGGTAACGTCTACCGCAAAGGCACCGATGCTGGTGTTGATACCAACACCTAACAGTCCGGCGAGATAGTTGTTATCGGTGAACTGTACACCGGTATAGCCCGTGAAGAAGTTGTTCAGGCCATAGTAATAAGAGGCTTGCCCCATATTGGGTTCGGAACGCAGGCTGTCATCAATGACTTTACCGGCACTGAAATCCCAACGGCCCACACCAGGGCGTTGCATTTGTACAACAGAGGAGAAGGGTTGCGTAAAGGTGCGTTTGGAACCATCCGCTTCTTCAATAGTCACGACCAGTTCGCTACCAAAGCCGGAGGGGCTAATATCGTCTATAACAAATTCACCGGGTGGTACGGTGGTTTCATAGATTTTATAACCGCTTTGCGTCACCGTGACTTTGGCGTTGGAGTTTGCTATACCGCGGATGGTCGGGGCGTAACTGGCCAGTGCCGAAGGCAGCATACGGCTGTCACTGTACAGGCGAACACCACGGACGTTGACAGAGTCAAACGTTTCACCGGTGGTGTAGGCGTCACCCATAATTATCTGTGAACGGATTGCCGGAATATCACGCTGTAAGTAACGATCCTGGAAATCGAAGTCGCTGCCGTTAGCTTCTGTCCAGTTATAGTTACCGCGCGCACGGAAGTGCCACGCACCCAAATTGATACCTGAGTTAAACGCGGCGTAGACGCTGTCATTGCTGTCGTTATCTGAACTTGTATGATACGCGTTCAGTGTATACGCCAGCGTGGCAGCATTAATTCCCGATTCCCATAAAGAAGGATCGACGTAGCCACCATAGCTTTTCAGGACATAGGCTTGAGGGAGCGTCAGGTCGAGAAACTGGTCACTGCCATCAAAGCGCACATCAGCCTGATCGTATGACTTTGCCAGATCCAGACAATCCTCTTCTTCACCTTCTCTTGCGAGTAAGGTCACAGCCTGTTCGGGTTGCTTAATGTGGAGTTGCGCCAGGTTTTTGCGGGTAATACAGGCCGCTGCGCTGATTTCGCCAATATCCACAAACGGAATTTCCAGGCTGGACGTAGGCTGGCCGTTTACAAACATGCGGACATTATAGAGGCCCGGCGGTGTCGGGTTGCCTTGAGCATAACGTTTAACATCAATAGTTGATGCGCCAGTTCCCATTAAAAAGGAACTGTCATATTCCACGGTGTCCGCTGCAGAACCGTTGCTGCTATAAAATAGGGCACAATAGGCCGCAAGTAGCGTTTTTTTCGGGATACGGCTTTTTCGATGAGTAAACTGGTACAAGGTTGCATTCCTGGCGATGTAAAAAAGATCCGTTTGGTTATTAGAGCGATGCTGAACCATCAATATTGCCGCCATAGTCATTGATGGCTTTGTAGACAATTTTTCCTGATGACACGCTACCCGCCAGCCCGGTAACGGCGAAATTAGCCTGACCAAAAGGCGCGATCATGCTGGAGTCCACGGTGTAGGTTTTGCCGCCGCTTTCCAGAGTGATATCGTTGAATGAAACGTAGTAAGGCGTTGGGTTATTTACCTGTACCTGTGCGTTGCTTAACTTCCACGTCAGTTTTGCTGGCGCTTCGGCTGGTTCACCCTGTAAGCCACTGGGGCGATAAAAGAGTTTGATGCGGGTACGGAAAGCCAGTTGTAATAAGTTTTTGTCAGACTCCGCATCTTTTGGCTTAGGCGGTACTTCCAGTACGTTAAACCAGAAAACACTTTCTCTGTCCGCAGGAAGCGCGGTAGCCCCGGTAAACATCACTTTTACCGTTTGCCCGCGTTTGGGTTCGATTCGTGAAACTGGCGGCGTGGCTGTAAATGGAACTTTAATCTGGCCAGGATCGGCATTGTCATCGCCTGTATCCAGCCAGTTTTGAATTAATAAAGGGCGATTTCCTTTGTTTTCCAGGCGAACGTTAACATCTTTTTTATCAGCGTTATAAATGATACGCGTACCAGAAATAATAATATCGGCAAATGCAGGAGTACTGGCTAAGAGAGTACTCATAAATAATGCACTAACGGTTTTTTTTACGAAGGGAAACATAAGCACTCCTTGCCTCGGTGTAGGTATATACAGAAGAGAAAATAAGGTTTGCCACCAGGCAAACCTTATACTCAGATAACGTACTATTACTGATAAGTAATGGTGTACAGGGCGTTAGTGGTAACGTGACCTGCAGTAACGCCCTGGCTGTTCGGCGCTTTTACATAGGAAGCATTGAACTTGTACTGACCATCACCTTCTGAATCTAAATTCAGCAGGTGTTTTTCAGCGGAGTTGTTCATGTTAACCAGTTTGGTGTCTGCGCTACCATCCTGTTTTTGCATATTATGCACAGCAATATTGACGTTCTGGGCCGGTTGGATACCGTTAACCGTCACGTTCATATTGTTATTAAGCGTACCGCTGGTATTTGCGTAGCTGGCAGAGCCCATGGTTAAAGCTGCGACATTGACAGTACCCGGTGCACAATCAACAGAAATCATAAATGCTTTAGGCAGCAAACCAACGCTGTTTGCGCTTACTTCTGTAAACGTATCGCTGACGTTAGCAGTATCCAGCGTAACTACGCCATCGGTAGTGATGCTGTGTTTGCCTTCATCAACAACACCGACTTTACAGGTTCCGGACTGTACCAGACCGTTAAAGTCGATATGACCACCATCGACAGCCAGTGCAGAGCCTGAAGTGAAAACCAGAGTGGCCGCGAGAAGTGCTTTTTTCATTACATGTATCCTTACAAAAAATAATGGGAAATTAATATTGCGAGCGGATACTACTCAAAAACATTGGAGGATGTAATAGTAGATAAATTATCATTAATATGAATATATTTTTATAGATTATTGAATTGTCGCTTTTGTATGCTTATTTAAACCAAAAAGTCCTAAATTATTTACGAAAGCCATTGTTTGTTGTATGTATTTAAAATATCTAAAATGTAAATTAAGAATATTTAATGCGTAAGCAACGATGTGAGGAGTAAGATTAGGAAATAATTTAATTGTAGATAATAGTATATCCGTATCATTTTGATTTACTTTCGTCAAGAAAACAAAATAATACAGTGCAGCAATTACCAGATGGCAGGTTGTGGGGCTGCTAGTTTGGTGAGTATGTCGTGTAATGTTTCGCCATCTGGAAACGTTAATTCCGGCGCAATCTCAAACAGCGGCCACAGCATAAATCCACGATTTTTCATATCATAGTGCGGAACGGTGAGTCGTTCGGTATTAATTGTTTCATTACCAAATAACATAATGTCGAGGTCCAGCGTGCGTGGTCCCCAGCGTTCAGCTTTGCGGACGCGACCTTGCTGCAATTCAATACGCTGTGTGTGATTGAGGAGCTCTTCAGGTGCAAGAGCGGTTTCCAGCGCCACGGCTGCGTTTAAGTAATCGGGTTGATCTTGCGGTCCTAGCGGTGGGGTGCGGTAAAACGAGGAGACGGTGAGGATATGGCTTGCGGGGATGTTGCTTAAAGCGTTCACGGCAGCATTGACCTGCTCCAGCGGAGAGGCCAGATTGCTGCCTATGGCAATATACGCCACCGTCATGCGGTACCCTCGCGACGCGGCGCGCGTTTGCGCGGACGGCGAGTACGGCGGCGCGGTGTTGGATCTTCATCCAGCTCGTTGAGCATCCCTTTTTGGTCTGGTGGCGCAGAAACCTGGAACTCACCCCACCATTTCGCCAGACGTTGCAGCTCGGCGTTGCGTTCCACTTCAGCACGCAGAGCCAGCAGGTCGTAGGCGGCGCGGAATTTCGGATGCTCCAGCAGTTTCCATGCACGTTTGCCCTGACGACGGGACATACGCAGCTGCAACTGCCAGATATCGCGAGTTAGCGTAGTCAGACGTTTCGGGATCGCCAGTGAACGGCAGGCTTCGTCCAGCACATCGTTCATCGCCAGCGCGAAAGCGTCGTGATAGGTCAGGCCGCTTTCCTGAGCAATTTTCTGCGCTGTTTCCAGCAGTGGATACCAGAACATGGCGGCAAACAAAAACGCCGGGTTAACGCGCATATCGTTATGAATGCGCGTATCGGTATTCTTCAGTACCTGCTCAATGATCCGCTCCATTGGGCTGTCGCCATTTTCCGTGAAGTAACGGGTAATGGTCGGGAACAGCGGCTGGAACAGATTATATTCACACAACAGTTTATAGGTTTCGTAACCGTAGCCCGCTTGCAACAGTTTAAGAGACTCTTCAAACAGGCGTGCTGGCGGAATATCGTTGAGCAGAGTAGCAAGGCGTGGGATCGGCTCGGCAGTTTCTGGGCTGATGCGCATCCCCAGTTTCGCGGCAAAACGTACTGCGCGCAGCATACGTACCGGATCTTCACGGTAGCGCGTTTCCGGGTTCCCAATCAGGCGGATAACACCGTCTTTCAGATCCTGCATGCCACCAACGTAATCACGGACGGTAAAATCCGCGACGCTGTAATACAGACTATTAATAGTGAAATCGCGGCGCTGGGCGTCTTCTTCGATGGAACCGAAAATGTTGTCGCGTAGCAACATGCCGTTTTGCCCGCGCTGAGAAGTCGTGCGGTCGCTGACGTTGCCTTCGTGGTGACCACGGAAGGTGGCGACTTCGATAATTTCCGGGCCAAACATCACATGAGCCAGACGGAAACGGCGACCTACCAGGCGGCAATTACGGAACAGTTTGCGCACTTGCTCAGGCGTGGCGTTGGTGGTCACGTCAAAATCTTTCGGCTTTTTGCCAAGTAACAGGTCGCGTACGCCGCCGCCAACCAGCCAGGCTTCGTATCCCGCTTTATTGAGCCTGTACATTACCTTCAGGGCATTTTCACTGATATCTTTGCGGGAAATAGCATGCTGCTCGCGCGGGATCACCGTCACCTGTGGACGGGCGACTGCCTGTTCAGCTTCGCTCTCCTCGCGGCTCAACACCTTGCGGCAAAAATTAGCGACTCGGGTAAAAATAATACACCTCGGTAGTGTCAAACATCATTCAGGACAAAAAAATAGCGGCTAATCATAGCTCAGCATGACGCATTTGAGAATGTTGAATTTACAATTGCCGACTCTGGCACGGCGGTCAGCGTCCAGTTTTTGACGGCTGACTGAAGGATTTGTTCTACGCTGTAATCCTGCCAGTGCGCTTCTGCCTGCTGACCCAGAAAATGAAGTGCCGCGATTAACACCGGGCGCGGATCGCCTTTCGGTAACGCAGGCGCATGATTCTGCTTGGAAAGTTTAGCGCCTTGTTCGTTTAGCGCCAGCGGTAAATGAATGTAATCTGGCACCTGCCAGCCAAAAAGCTGGTACAGCGAGATTTGCCGCACTGTCGGTTCAATTAAATCTGCCCCACGAACAATTTCTGTGACGCCCTGGAAGTGATCATCGACCACCACCGCCAGGTTATAGGCAAACAAACCATCACGACGATGAATAATAAAATCTTCTCGTGCCAGTTTTTCGTCGGCGTGAATAATTCCGCGTAGTTGATCAGTAAACTGCGTGACCGGATACAACTGCCGAATACGCACAGCCGCGTTGTCTGGTCCATGATGCAATGCTCGGCAATGACCGTCGTAAATACCGCCAATGCTTTGAATACGCGCACGCGTGCAGGTGCAGTAATAACTTAGCTCTTGCTCATGTAACCAGGCGAGTGCTTCGCGATAGGCGTCGTGACGTTGGGATTGCCAAAGAACATCGCCGTCCCAATGCAGGCCGTAATGTTCCAGCTGGCGCAGGATAGTTTCTGCGGCACCGGGAACTTCACGAGGCGGGTCGATATCTTCAATGCGTACCAGCCAGCGACCTTGCCGGGCGCGAGCCTGCAAATAGCTGCCAAGCGCGGCAATCAGAGAACCAAAATGAAGCTCGCCGGAAGGAGAGGGGGCGAAGCGACCAATATACTGTGTGTCTGTCATCTCTTTGAACAAAAAATAAGGCGGGAGTATTTCCCGCCTGTGGTAAACGTGATGGAACGGCTGTAATTAGCCAGCCATCTGTTTTTCGCGAATTTCAGCCAGCGTTTTGCAGTCGATGCACAGATCGGCTGTCGGGCGCGCTTCCAGACGACGAATACCAATTTCAACACCGCAAGATTCGCAGTAGCCGAAATCTTCGTCTTCCACTTTTTTCAGCGTCTTCTCGATCTTTTTGATCAGCTTACGCTCGCGATCGCGGTTACGCAGTTCGAGGCTGAACTCTTCTTCCTGGGCTGCACGGTCTACCGGGTCCGGGAAGTTGGCTGCTTCATCCTGCATATGTGTAACGGTGCGATCGACTTCATCCCTGAGTTGATTACGCCATGCTTCCAGAATACGACGGAAGTGCGCCAGCTGGGCTTCGTTCATATACTCTTCGCCCGGCTTCTCCTGATATGGCTCCACCCCAGCGATGGCGAGAATACTCAGGGACGATGTTTTACGGTTTTGCCCTTCTTGCATGTTGCTTCTCCTTAACACGCACTATCGATCCCCATGTTCGGGGGAAAAATGAGGCCGCTATAAATAGCAGATGCTTTTCCGGATAGCAATTATCTAAACGTAACACTTGACAACTGTGTGAGGAAAAGCGTATTTGCGCACGCGACCAGAATGTAAATTAACCAGTTACTTACACTACTACAATGTAACAGGCAGTGATTTTTTAAGAGCCATACCTTCAGCAGAAAGTTCCGCTTTATAAGCCAGAATTTCTACTCCCCTCTGTTGTGCTTCTGACAATAGTTGCGCGTATTTCTCATCGATGTGGCGCGCGGGTGAAAACCGTGTAATGGCTGAATGCAGTACAGCGAAAAAAATCACCGCACGTTGGCCTTCAGCCGCTACGCTCATCAACTCCCGAAGATGTTTCTGCCCACGTTGGGTAACGGCATCGGGAAAGTAACCTTGCTCATTTTCCGCTAACGTAACCGATTTCACTTCAATATAGCAGTCAGGTCGAAACCTCGCCTGTAACATGAGGTCAATACGACTGCGCTCGGCACCGTATTTTACTTCGCTTTTCAGCGAGCTATAGCCTGATAGCTCCGAAATTTCCCCATTAAGGATAGCCTCTTTCGTCAATCTATTCGCCCAAAGCGTATTAACGCAAATAAATGCGCCGCTTTGGCTTTGGGTTAATTCCCAGGTGTGCGGGTATTTCCGTTTTGTATTGTCGGAAGTCGAATACCAGACGGTATCGCCAGGCGTTGCACAACCGGTCATCGCGCCAGTGTTGGGGCAGTGTAGCGTCAATTCACGACCATCAGGTGTGATCACATCGGCTAAAAAGCGTTTATAACGCTGAATTAGCGTGGCGCGCTGTAAAGGAGGAGAAAATTCCATTATGACAATCCTTGTTATTGCGTCAGCGTCCAGCGTTTGAGCGGTGTGTAACGTGTACGCCCACGGGCAAACGAGGAAGCATAAAGAGTGAACTCCTTCACCTCATATGACCAATTAAAACCAGGCGGTGGGATTGTTACCGCCTCGCTGGCGTCGCGCAATAAGGTGATATGTGGATGAAATGGTCGATTGCTTTGAAAACAACCACTGCGTGCTGCCTGAGAACGAAGCATATTCGCCAGTTGGATTAAGCCGCGCGGCGGCTGGCGCATACCCAACCATACCACGCGTGAACGCAGCCACTGACCTGCGTCATCAAGCGTGAGTGTAAAACCGGGTTGACGAATTCGCCCGGCCAGCAGTGAGAGCGCCTTCTCTTTGTCTGCGCTTACTTCGCCTAAAAACGCCAACGTCAGATGCAAATTCTCAGCAGCAACCGGGCGGCCCGCTTCAGGTGGAAACTGTGCGGCGCGCCAGTGAATAATCTGTTCGCGGATTTCAGCAGGTAGGTCAATGGCAAAGAACAGCCGTTGCGGTTCAGACATGTCAGGCACTCGGTTATGAATTACCGCGATGCTACAATGAGGCGCGAAGAATGTTAACCCTCTGGAGCGTTTTGTGTCGTCGTTACCCGTTGCAGCCGTCTTACCTGAATTATTTGCCGCCCTCGATTATGCGCCTCAGGTGTTATTAAGTGCGCCGACCGGAGCCGGAAAATCGACCTGGCTACCGCTGCAACTTCTGGCGCATTCAGGGATTCACGGGAAAATCATCCTGCTGGAGCCACGTCGACTGGCGGCGCGTAACGTTGCGCAACGCCTGGCGGAGCTGCTGAACGAAAAGCCTGGCGACACAGTTGGCTACCGGATGCGTGCGCAAAACTGCGTCGGGCCGAATACTCGTCTGGAAGTGGTCACCGAAGGCGTGTTGACGCGCATGATCCAGCGCGACCCGGAACTGAACGGCGTGGGGCTGGTGATCCTCGATGAATTTCATGAACGCAGTTTGCAGGCGGATTTGGCGCTGGCGTTGTTACTCGATGTGCAACAAGGTCTGCGCGATGACTTAAAGCTGCTGATTATGTCGGCTACGCTGGATAACGATCGCTTGCAGCAGATGCTGCCAGAAGCGCCCGTTGTTGTTTCTGAAGGGCGCTCGTATCCGGTGGAACGCCGCTATTTGCCGTTGCCTGCACACCAACGCTTTGACGAAGCAGTAGCTGCCGCTACCGCCGAATTGCTGCGCCAGGAAACTGGGTCATTACTGTTATTTTTACCTGGCGTCGGAGAAATTCAGCGCGTGCAGGAACAACTGGCGTCACGCATCGGCAGTGATGTGTTGCTCTGCCCACTGTATGGGGCGTTGCCGCTGAACGATCAGCGAAAAGCTATCCTCCCTGCGCCGCAAGGAATGCGCAAAGTGGTGCTGGCGACCAACATCGCTGAAACCAGTCTAACCATCGAAGGTATCCGTCTGGTGGTGGATTGCGCCCAGGAAAGGGTTGCGCGCTTTGATCCGCGTACGGGTCTTACTCGGTTGATCACTCAGCGCGTTAGTCAGGCGTCGATGACGCAACGTGCCGGGCGCGCCGGGCGTCTGGAGCCAGGTATTTGCCTGCATTTAATCGCTAAAGAGCAGGCGGAACGCGCCGCAGCGCAAAGTGAACCGGAGATCTTACAAAGCGATCTCTCCGGTTTGTTGATGGAATTACTGCAATGGGGATGTAGCGATCCGGCACAGATGAACTGGCTGGATCACCCGCCAGCGGTGAATCTACTGGCGGCGAAACGCCTGTTACAAATGCTGGGGGCGCTGGACGGTGAACGGCTTAGTGCGCAAGGGCAAAAAATGGCGGCGCTGGGTAACGATCCGCGTTTAGCGGCAATGCTGGTGAGTGCGAAGAGCGACGATGAAGCGGCTACCGCCGCAAAAATTGCCGCCATACTCGAAGAACCGCCACGGATGGGTAATGGCGATCTTGGCGTGGCGTTCTCGCGTAATCAACCAGCCTGGCAGCAACGTAGTCAGCAACTGTTGAAACGCTTAAACGTCCGCGGCGGTGAGGAGGACAGTTCGCTTATTGCGCCGCTACTTGCCGGGGCGTTTGCCGATCGTATTGCTCGTCGGCGTGGGCAAGATGGTCGCTATCAACTGGCGAACGGCATGGGGGCGATGCTGGATGCCGACGACGCGTTAAACCGCCACGAATGGCTGATCGCACCGTTATTATTGCAGGGCAGCGCCTCGCCGGATGCGCGGATTTTGCTGGCGCTGCCGGTCGATATTGATACGTTAGTAGAACGTTGCCCGCAACTGGTGCAGCAGTCTGACACTGTGGAGTGGGACGACGCTCAAGGCACGCTGAAAGCCTGGCGTCGGCTGCAAATTGGCCAGCTCACGGTAAAAGTGCAGCCACTAGCGAAACCTTCGGAAGAAGAATTACATCAGGCGATGCTTAACGGTATACGCGATAAAGGATTAAACGTCCTCAACTGGACGCCAGAAGCGGAACAGCTACGCCTGCGTTTACTGTGCGCTGCGAAGTGGTTACCAGAGTATGACTGGCCAGCGGTCGATGACGCGAGTTTATTGGCGACGCTTGAAACGTGGTTGTTGCCGCATATGAGCGGCGTACATTCGCTACGTGGCCTGAAATCAGTCGATATTTACCAGGCGCTGCATGGATTACTCGATTGGGGAATGCAGCAACGTCTGGTGAGTTCCCTGCCTGCGCATTACACTGTGCCGACGGGAAGTCGGATCGCCATTCGTTATCATGAAGATAACCCGCCTGCGCTGGCAGTAAGAATGCAGGAGATGTTTGGCGAAGCCACCAATCCGACAATCGCCCAGGGACGTGTGCCGCTGGTGCTGGAGTTACTTTCACCCGCCCAAAGGCCGCTGCAAATCACCCGTGATTTGGGGGCCTTCTGGAAAGGGGCGTATCGTGAGGTGCAAAAGGAGATGAAAGGGCGTTATCCCAAACACGTCTGGCCGGACGACCCGGCGAATACCGCACCAACGCGGCGGACGAAAAAGTATTCGTAAGGTTGGTAAACGGGCATAGGGGCAATGTGCGCGCTGATGCCCTCACCCCGGCCCTCTCCCACAGGGAGAGGGAGAAAAGCATTTTGAGAGATATCTTCTTCTGTATTGCAACAGATGAACAGAAAATCGGGCTTTTGCGCCTGAATATTGCGGAGAAAAAGCATGGCCGGGAATGACCGCGAGCCAATTGGACGCAAAGGGAAACCGACGCGTCCAGTCAAACAAAAGGTAAGCCGTCGTCGTTACGAAGACGACGATGATTACGACGATTATGATGACTATGAGGACGAAGAACCGATGCCGCGCAAAGGAAAGGGCAAAGGAAAAGGGCGTAAGCCTCGTGGCAAACGCGGCTGGTTATGGTTGCTGCTAAAACTGGCTATCGTTTTTGCCGTGCTGATCGCCATTTACGGCGTTTATCTCGATCAAAAAATTCGTAGCCGTATTGATGGCAAGGTCTGGCAGTTGCCAGCAGCGGTCTATGGCCGAATGGTTAACCTTGAACCAGATATGACCATCAGCAAGAACGAGATGGTGAAACTGCTGGAGGCGACCCAGTATCGTCAGGTGTCGAAGATGACCCGTCCTGGCGAATTTACCGTGCAGGCCAACAGCATTGAAATGATCCGCCGTCCGTTTGATTTCCCGGACAGTAAAGAAGGGCAGGTGCGTGCGCGTCTGACTTTTGATGGTGATCATCTGGCGACCATCGTCAATATGGAGAACAACCGGCAGTTCGGTTTCTTCCGTCTTGATCCGCGCCTGATCACCATGATCTCCTCGCCAAACGGCGAGCAGCGTCTGTTTGTGCCGCGCAGTGGTTTCCCGGACTTGCTGGTAGATACCTTGCTGGCGACAGAAGACCGTCATTTCTACGAGCATGATGGCATCAGCCTCTACTCCATTGGACGTGCGGTGCTGGCGAACCTGACAGCCGGGCGCACGGTGCAGGGGGCGGAGTACACTGACGCAACAGTTAGTGAAAAACCTGTTCCTCTCCAGCGAACGTTCTTACTGGCGTAAAGCGAACGAAGCTACATGGCGCTGATCATGGACGCGCGTTACAGCAAAGATCGCATTCTTGAGCTGTATATGAACGAGGTGTATCTCGGTCAGAGCGGCGACAACGAAATTCGTGGTTTCCCGCTGGCGAGCCTGTACTACTTTGGTCGCCCGGTAGAAGAGTTGAGCCTTGACCAGCAGGCGCTGTTAGTTGGCATGGTGAAAGGCGCGTCGATCTACAACCCGTGGCGTAATCCGAAACTGGCGCTGGAGCGACGTAACCTGGTGCTGCGTTTGCTGCAACAACAGCAGATTATCGACGGCGAACTGTATGAAATGCTGAGTGCGCGACCGCTGGGCGTACAGCCACGCGGCGGAGTCATCTCTCCTCAGCCAGCCTTTATGCAGCTGGTGCGTCAGGAGTTGCAGGCGAAACTGGGCGATAAGGTGAAAGATCTCTCTGGTGTGAAGATCTTCACTACTTTTGACTCAGTGGCCCAGGATGCGGCAGAAAAAGCTGCCGTAGAAGGCATTCCTGCACTGAAGAAACAGCGTAAGTTGAGCGATCTGGAAACGGCGATTGTCGTCGTTGATCGCTTTAGTGGCGAAGTCCGTGCGATGGTCGGGGGGGCTGAACCGCAGTTTGCGGGCTACAACCGTGCGATGCAGGCACGTCGTTCGATTGGTTCACTGGCAAAACCAGCGACTTATCTTACGGCGTTAAGCCAGCCGAAAATCTATCGTCTGAACACGTGGATTGCCGATGCGCCAATCGCGCTGCGTCAGCCGAACGGTCAGGTCTGGTCACCGCAGAACGATGATCGTCGCTATAGTGAAAGCGGCAGAGTGATGCTGGTGGATGCGTTGACCCGTTCGATGAACGTGCCGACGGTGAATCTGGGGATGGCGCTGGGGCTGCCTGCGGTTACGGATACCTGGATCAAACTGGGTGTGCCGAAAGATCAACTGAATCCAGTTCCAGCAATGTTGTTGGGGGCGTTGAACTTAACGCCAATCGAAGTGGCGCAGGCGTTCCAGACTATCGCCAGCGGCGGTAACCGCGCGCCGCTTTCTGCACTGCGTTCGGTAATCGCGGAAGATGGTAAGGTGTTGTATCAGAGCTTCCCGCAGGCGGAACGCGCAGTTCCGGCGCAGGCGGCGTATCTGACGCTGTGGACCATGCAGCAGGTTGTACAACGTGGTACAGGGCGTCAGCTTGGGGCGAAATACCCGAACCTGCATCTGGCAGGGAAAACGGGGACGACCAACAATAACGTTGATACCTGGTTTGCGGGCATTGACGGCAGCACGGTGACCATCACCTGGGTAGGCCGCGATAACAACCAGCCGACTAAGCTGTACGGTGCCAGCGGGGCGATGTCGATTTACCAGCGTTATCTGGCTAATCAGACACCAACGCCGCTGAATCTTGTACCGCCGGAAGATATCGTGGATATGGGCGTGGATTACGACGGTAACTTTGTTTGCAGCGGTGGTATGCGTACTTTGCCGGTATGGACCAGCGATCCGCAATCGCTGTGCCAGCAGAGTGAGGTACGGCAGCAGCCGTCAGGCAATCCGTTTGATCAGTCTTCTCAGCCGCAACAGCCACCTGCTCAACAGCAGCAGAAAGACAGCGACGGCGTGGCAGGCTGGATCAAGGATATGTTTGGTAGTAATTAACGTCTAAGCGTGACATACCGGATGGCGAGTTGCCATCCGGTAAAATAACATCCCACCCAAAGTATTAACCCTTTCTTTTCATCTGGTTGTTTATTAACCCTTCAGGAACGCTCAGATTGCGTACCGCTTGCGAACCCGCTAGCGTTTCGAATATTATCTTATCTTTATAATAATCATTCTCGTTTACGTTATCATTCACTTTACATCAGAGATATACCAATGGCGCGTTCCAAAACTGCTCAGCCAAAACACTCACTGCGTAAAATCGCAGTTGTAGTAGCCACAGCGGTTAGCGGCATGTCTGTTTATGCACAGGCAGCGGTTGAACCGAAAGAAGACACTATCACCGTTACCGCTGCACCTGCGCCGCAAGAAAGCGCATGGGGTCCGGCTGCCACTATCGCGGCGCGACAGTCAGCTACCGGCACCAAAACAGATACGCCGATTCAAAAAGTGCCACAGTCTATTTCTGTTGTGACTGCTGAAGAGATGGCGCTGCACCAGCCGAAGTCAGTAAAAGAGGCGCTCAGCTACACGCCGGGTGTCTCAGTGGGTACGCGTGGTGCATCCAACACCTATGACCACCTGATCATTCGTGGTTTTGCTGCGGAAGGCCAAAGTCAGAACAACTATCTGAATGGCCTGAAGATGCAGGGCAACTTCTATAACGATGCGGTTATCGACCCGTATATGCTGGAGCGCGCTGAAATCATGCGTGGCCCGGTATCTGTGCTTTATGGGAAAAGCAGCCCAGGCGGCCTGTTGAACATGGTCAGCAAGCGCCCGACCACCGAACCGTTGAAAGAAGTGCAGTTTAAAGCCGGGACTGACAGCCTGTTCCAGACCGGTTTTGATTTCAGCGATGCGCTGGATGATGACGGCGTTTACTCTTATCGTCTGACCGGTCTTGCGCGCTCTGCCAATGCCCAGCAAAAGGGCGCGGAAGAGCAGCGTTATGCCATTGCTCCAGCGTTTACCTGGCGTCCGGACGATAAAACCAATTTCACCTTCCTTTCTTACTTCCAGAATGAGCCGGAAACCGGTTATTACGGCTGGTTGCCGAAAGAAGGGACCGTTGAGCCGCTGCCAAACGGTAAACGTCTGCCGACTGACTTTAATGAAGGGGCGAAGAACAACACCTATTCTCGTAATGAGAAGATGATTGGCTACAGCTTCGACCACGAATTTAATGACACCTTTACTGTGCGTCAGAACCTGCGCTTTGCTGAAAACAAAACCTCGCAAAACAGCGTTTATGGTTACGGCGTCTGCTCCGATCCGGCGAATGCTTACAGCCAACAGTGTGCAGCTTTAGCGCCAGCGGATAAAGGCCATTATCTGGCGCGCAAATACGTCGTTGATGATGAGAAGCTGCAAAACTTCTCTGTTGATACCCAGTTGCAAAGCAAATTCGCCACTGGCGATATCGACCATACCCTGCTGACCGGTGTCGACTTTATGCGTATGCGTAATGACATCAACGCCTGGTTTGGTTACGACGACTCCGTACCGCTGCTCGATCTGTACAATCCGGTGAATACCGATTTCGATTTCAATGCGAAAGATCCGGCAAACTCCGGCCCGTACCGTATTCTGAATAAGCAGAAGCAAACGGGTATTTACGTTCAGGATCAGGCGCAGTGGGATAAAGTGCTGGTCACTCTGGGCGGTCGTTACGACTGGGCAGATCAAGAATCTCTTAACCGCGTAGCGGGAACGACAGACAAGCGTGATGACAAACAGTTCACCTGGCGTGGTGGCGTTAACTACCTGTTTGATAACGGCGTAACACCGTACTTCAGCTATAGCGAATCGTTTGAACCTTCTTCACAGGTCGGGAAGGATGGTAATATTTTCGCACCGTCTAAAGGTAAGCAGTACGAAGTCGGCGTGAAATACGTACCGGAAGATCGCCCAATTGTGGTGACTGGCGCGCTGTATAATCTCACCAAAACCAACAACCTGATGGCGGATCCTGAGGGTTCCTTCTTCTCGGTTGAAGGTGGCGAGATCCGTGCGCGTGGCGTAGAGATCGAAGCAAAAGCGGCGCTGTCGGCGAGTGTTAACGTGGTCGGTTCTTATACCTATACCGACGCGGAATACACCACCGATACCACCTACAAAGGCAATACACCTGCGCAGGTGCCAAAACACATGGCTTCTCTGTGGGCTGATTACACCTTCTTTGACGGTCCACTTTCAGGTCTGACGCTGGGTACTGGCGGTCGTTATACTGGCTCCAGCTACGGCGATCCGGCGAACTCCTTTAAAGTGGGAAGTTATACGGTCGTGGATGCGTTAGTGCGTTATGATCTGGCGCGAGTCGGTATGGCGGGCTCCAACGTAGCGCTGCATGTTAACAACCTGTTCGATCGTGAATACGTCGCCAGCTGCTTTAACACTTATGGCTGCTTCTGGGGCGCAGAACGTCAGGTCGTTGCAACCGCAACCTTCCGTTTCTAATTTTCTCTTTGGGGCACGGATTTCCGTGCCCGTTTCACAAGTTGGCTGTTATGCAGGAATACACGAATCATTCCGATACCACTTTTGCACTGCGTAATATCTCCTTTCGTGTGCCCGGGCGCACGCTTTTGCATCCGCTGTCGTTAACCTTTCCTGCCGGGAAAGTGACCGGTCTGATTGGTCACAACGGTTCTGGTAAATCCACTCTGCTCAAAATGCTTGGTCGTCATCAGCCGCCGTCGGAAGGCGAAATTCTTCTTGATGCCCAGCCGCTGGAAAGCTGGAGTAGCAAAGCGTTCGCCCGCAAAGTGGCTTATTTGCCGCAGCAGCTTCCTCCGGCAGAAGGGATGACCGTGCGTGAACTGGTGGCGATTGGTCGTTACCCGTGGCATGGCGCGCTGGGGCGCTTTGGCGCGGCAGATCGCGAAAAGGTCGAAGAGGCGATTTCGCTGGTTGGCTTAAAACCGCTGGCGCATCGGCTGGTCGATAGTCTCTCTGGCGGCGAACGTCAGCGGGCGTGGATCGCCATGCTGGTGGCGCAGGATAGCCGCTGCCTGCTGCTCGACGAACCGACCTCGGCGCTGGATATCGCCCACCAGGTTGATGTGCTGGCGCTGGTGCATCGTTTAAGTCAGGAGCGTGGCCTGACGGTCATTGCCGTGCTGCACGATATTAATATGGCTGCGCGCTACTGTGATTATCTGGTCGCCCTGCGCGGCGGTGAAATGATTGCTCAGGGAACGCCCGCGGAAATTATGCGCGGCGAAACCCTCGAAATGATTTATGGCATCCCGATGGGGATTTTGCCGCATCCGGCGGGTGCTGCACCTGTGAGTTTTGTTTATTGATGAGCGGTTTACCTCTTATTTCGCGCCGCCGACTGTTAACGGCGATGGCGCTTTCTCCGTTGCTATGGCAGATGAATACCGCCCGTGCGGCGGCTATTGATCCACATCGCGTTGTGGCGCTGGAGTGGTTGCCGGTGGAATTACTGCTGGCGCTCGGCATCGTACCTTACGGCGTGGCGGACACCATCAACTATCGCCTGTGGGTCAGCGAACCACCATTACCTGAATCGGTGATTGACGTTGGTTTGCGCACAGAACCTAACCTTGAACTGCTGACCGAAATGAAACCATCGTTTATGGTCTGGTCGGCGGGATATGGCCCTTCGCCAGAAATGCTGGCACGCATTGCGCCGGGACGCGGATTTAACTTCAGCGACGGAAAACAGCCGCTGGTGATGGCGCGTAAATCGCTGACGGAAATGGCGGATTTACTTAATCTGCAAAGCGCAGCAGAAACGCATTTAGCGCAATATGAAGATTTTATCCGCAGCATGAAACCCCGCTTTGTGAAGCGTGGAGCGCGCCCGTTATTGCTGACGTCGCTTCTCGATCCGCGCCATATGCTGGTCTTCGGTCCAAACAGCCTGTTCCAGGAAATTCTCGATGAGTACGGCATCCCAAATGCCTGGCAAGGGGAAACCAACTTCTGGGGCAGTACCGCCGTCAGTATCGATCGTCTGGCGGCGTATAAAGATGTTGATGTGCTCTGTTTTGATCACGACAACAGTAAAGACATGGACGCGCTAATGGCAACGCCGCTGTGGCAGGCCATGCCGTTTGTCCGCGCCGGACGCTTTCAGCGCGTACCTGCAGTCTGGTTTTATGGTGCGACGCTCTCGGCAATGCACTTTGTGCGCGTTCTGGATAACGCCATCGGAGGTAAAGCGTGAGTAAACGAATTGCGCTTTTCCCGGCGTTATTGCTGGCGCTGCTGGTGATTGTCGCTACGGCGCTGACCTGGATGAACTTTTCGCAGGCGCTGCCGCGTAGCCAGTGGGCGCAGGCTGCCTGGTCGCCGGATATCGATGTCATCGAGCAGATGATTTTTCACTACAGCTTGTTGCCGCGTCTGGCGATTTCGCTGCTGGTGGGCGCGGGCCTGGGGCTGGTGGGCGTGCTGTTTCAGCAAGTGCTGCGTAACCCGCTGGCGGAACCGACAACGTTGGGCGTTGCTACAGGCGCGCAACTGGGGATTACCGTCACGACGCTCTGGGCGATCCCCGGCGCGATGGCGAGCCAGTTTGCTGCGCTGGCGGGCGCTTGTGTCGTTGGCTTAATCGTTTTTGGCGTCGCGTGGGGGAAACGGCTTTCGCCGGTAACGCTGATCCTCGCGGGGCTGGTGGTGAGCCTTTATTGCGGGGCGATCAATCAGTTACTGGTCATCTTCCATCACGACCAGTTGCAAAGCATGTTCCTGTGGAGCACCGGAACGCTGACGCAAACCGACTGGGGCGGCGTTGAGCGTTTATGGCCGCAGCTGCTGGGCGGCGTGATGCTGACGTTACTGCTACTTCGCCCGTTAACCCTGATGGGGCTTGATGATGGCGTGGCGCGCAATCTCGGGCTGGCCTTGTCGCTGGCGCGTCTGGCTGCGCTGTCGCTGGCGATAGTCATCAGTGCGCTGCTGGTGAACGCGGTGGGGATTATCGGCTTTATCGGCTTGTTCGCGCCGCTGCTGGCAAAAATGCTGGGCGCGCGGCGTCTGCTGCCGCGACTGATGCTGGCGTCGCTGATTGGGGCGTTAATTCTGTGGCTTTCTGATCAAATCATCCTCTGGCTGACTCGCGTGTGGATGGAAGTTTCCACCGGTTCAGTCACTGCGTTGATTGGTGCGCCGCTGCTGTTGTGGCTACTGCCGCGTTTACGTAGCATCAGTGCGCCAGATATGAAGGTTAACGATCGTGTCGCGACTGAACGCCAACACGTGCTGGCGTTTGCCCTCGCGGGCGGCGTGCTGCTGTTGATGGCTGTGGTGGTGGCGCTGTCGTTTGGTCGTGATGCGCACGGCTGGACGTGGGCGAGCGGGGCGTTGCTCGAGGATTTGATGCCCTGGCGCTGGCCGCGAATTATGGCGGCGTTGTTTGCGGGCGTTATGCTGGCGGTGGCGGGCTGTATTATTCAGCGGCTGACCGGAAACCCGATGGCAAGCCCGGAAGTGCTGGGGATTAGCTCCGGCGCGGCGTTTGGCGTGGTGTTAATGCTGTTTCTGGTGCCGGGTAATGCCTTTGGCTGGCTGTTACCCGCGGGAAGTCTCGGGGCTGCGGTGACGCTGTTGATCATTATGATCGCCGCCGGACGCGGTGGATTTTCCCCACACCGTATGTTACTGGCGGGGATGGCGTTAAGTACCGCGTTCACCATGCTTTTGATGATGTTGCAGGCGAGCGGTGACCCGCGAATGGCGCAAGTGTTGACCTGGATTTCCGGTTCGACCTACAACGCGACCGATGCGCAGGTCTGGCGCACGGGGATTGTGATGGTGATTTTGCTGGCGATTACCCCGCTGTGTCGCCGCTGGCTGACCATTTTACCGCTGGGCGGTGATACCGCGCGAGCCGTGGGGATGGCGCTGGCGCCGACGCGAATTGCGCTGCTGCTGTTAGCGGCTTGCCTGACGGCGACCGCGACAATGACCATCGGGCCGTTGAGTTTTGTTGGTCTGATGGCACCGCATATCGCGCGGATGATGGGCTTTCGACGGACGATGCCGCACATCGTGATTTCAGCGCTGGTGGGGGGATTACTGCTGGTGTTCGCTGACTGGTGTGGACGGATGGTGCTGTTTCCGTTCCAGATCCCGGCGGGGCTGCTGTCGACCTTTATCGGCGCACCGTATTTTATTTATTTGCTGAGAAAGCAGAGCCGTTAATTTTTCCATATAACGGCGCTGAACTCCAGGTCAGATAAGGTGTCCATGCCGCATCCGACAAACAATGCCCGATGCGACGCTGGCGCGTCTTATCGGGCCTACAAACGGTCCTGATCTGTAGGTCGGATAAGCGTTCACGCCGCATCCGACAAACAATACCCGATGCGACGCTGAAGCGTCTTATCGGGCCTACAAACGGCCCTGCACTCCAGGCTGGATAAGGCGTTTACTCCGCATCCGGCAAACAATGCCCGATGCGACGCTGGTGCGCCTTATCGGGCCTACAAACGGCCCCGAACCGTAGGTCGGATAAGGCGTTCACGCCGCATCCGACAAACAATGCCCGATGCAACGCTGGCGCGTCTTATCGGGCCTACAAACGGTCCTGATCTGTAGGTCAGATAAGGTGTTCACGCCGCATCCGGCAAACAATGTTGGATCACAACTTCGCAAACACCCGACGTGCAGCATCGATGGTGTTATTGATATCTTCCATGCTGTGCGCCACAGACATAAAGCCCGCTTCAAACGCTGACGGTGCCAGGTAAACACCTTCGTCCAGCATCATATGGAAGAAACGCTTAAAGCGTTCCACGTCACAGGACATCACATCCTGGTAGCATGTCACGGACTCGGCGTCGGTAAAGAAAATACCGAACATGCCGCCAACGTGGTTAACGACCAGCGGAATTCCCGCTTCTTCCGCCGCTTCCAGCAGACCTTCTGCCAGACGTGTTGTCAGCTCATCCAGTGTCTCGTGAACGCCCGGCTGCGCGACTTCATTCAGACAGGCGAAACCGGCTGCCATCGCAATCGGGTTACCGGAAAGCGTACCCGCCTGATACACCGGACCCGTCGGAGCCAGCGCATCCATCACATCACGACGACCGCCGAAGGCACCTACCGGCATTCCGCCGCCGATGATTTTGCCCAGACAGGTGAGATCTGGCACCACGCCGTAATAATCCTGTGCGCCAGCTAGCGCCACGCGGAAGCCGGTCATTACTTCATCGATGATCAGCAACGCGCCAAATTCGTCGCACAGCGCGCGCAGACCTGGCAGGAACTCTGGCAGCGGTGGAACACAGTTCATATTGCCTGCCACCGGCTCGACGATAATACAGGCAATCTCTTGCGGGTACTGTTCGAACGCGGCGCGTACAGAGGCCAGATCGTTATAAGTACAAGTTAAGGTATGTTTGGCGAAATCCGCCGGAACGCCCGGTGAGTTTGGCTGCCCTAAAGTGAGCGCGCCAGAACCGGCTTTCACCAGCAGGCAGTCAGCGTGACCGTGGTAGCAACCTTCGAATTTAATGATCTTGTCACGGCCAGTAAAACCACGGGCCAGGCGGATGGCGCTCATTGTCGCTTCGGTGCCGGAGTTCACCATGCGCACCATATCCATCGTCGGCACCAGTTCGGTCACCAGTTGCGCCATTTTCACTTCCATTTCGGTCGGCGCACCAAAGCTCAGACCGCGCTCGGCGGCTTCAATCACTGCGTTACGGATCGCCGGATGATTATGGCCCAGCACCATCGGCCCCCAGGAACCGACATAATCGATATACGCTTTGCCATCAACATCATACAGATAAGCGCCGTCCGCTTTTTCGATAAACAGTGGAGTGCCGCCCACGCCAGTAAAGGCGCGAACAGGAGAGTTCACACCGCCAGGGATCAGCTCACGCGCTGCGCTGTAAAGATTTTCAGACTTACTCATGGAGGGGTTCCTGATTCGTAGAAAAAGTGAATGGCTGCTATTCTAGGTTATTCATAACAAGTTAAATACTCGTCAACAAGTTGCTTTTACTGCTGCAACTTTGACTTCGTAGAGTATAAAAGTTTTGTGCATTTGAAACATTACGCTTTGCAAAGGATTTTCATTGAATGTACGAGTAAAATGCCGTCATCTTATTTGTATGACCAATATGTGATCATTGGATGAAAACTGATACTCCCTCTTATGAAATACCGCAGGCTGCGCGTCTGCGACGCAGACAACTCATTCGCCAGCTTCTTGAGCGTGATAAAACGCCATTAGCTATTTTGTTTATGGCGGCGGTCGTCGGTACCCTTGTCGGGCTGGCAGCGGTTGCTTTTGACAAAGGTGTCGCCTGGTTGCAGAACCAACGAATGGGCGCGCTGGTACATACTGCCGATAATTATCCACTTCTGTTAACCGTTGCTTTTCTCTGTTCGGCAGTGCTGGCGATGTTCGGTTATTTCTTAGTGCGCAAATACGCGCCGGAAGCGGGTGGTTCGGGTATCCCGGAAATTGAAGGGGCGCTGGAAGATCAACGTCCCGTTCGCTGGTGGCGTGTATTGCCAGTGAAATTCTTTGGTGGCCTGGGGACGCTGGGCGGCGGTATGGTACTGGGGCGCGAAGGGCCAACCGTGCAGATTGGCGGTAATATTGGCCGGATGGTGCTTGATATTTTCCGCATGAAAGGTGACGAAGCTCGCCATACGTTACTGGCAACCGGTGCAGCGGCGGGGCTGGCGGCGGCTTTTAACGCGCCGCTGGCGGGTATTCTTTTTATTATTGAAGAGATGCGTCCGCAGTTTCGCTATACGCTAATTTCGATTAAAGCGGTATTTATTGGCGTCATTATGTCGACCATTATGTACCGGGTATTTAACCACGAAGTTGCACTTATTGACGTCGGTAAACTTTCTGACGCCCCGCTCAATACGCTGTGGCTTTATCTGATCCTCGGTATTATTTTTGGCATCTTCGGCCCTATTTTTAATAAATGGGTGCTGGGAATGCAGGATTTGCTGCACCGTGTGCACGGCGGCAATATTACCAAATGGGTACTGATGGGCGGTGCAATTGGTGGTTTGTGTGGGCTGCTGGGTTTTGTCGCTCCTGAAACCTCAGGCGGTGGATTTAACCTGATTCCTATCGCCACGGCGGGGAACTTCAGCATGGGAATGCTGGTATTTATCTTTGTCGCGCGGGTCATCACCACCTTACTCTGTTTCTCTTCCGGCGCGCCGGGCGGTATTTTTGCCCCGATGCTGGCGCTGGGTACCGTGCTGGGAACCGCGTTCGGGATGGTTGCCGTTGAACTGTTTCCGCAATATCACCTTGAAGCAGGCACCTTTGCTATTGCCGGAATGGGCGCGTTACTGGCGGCGTCCATTCGCGCGCCGTTAACGGGGATCATTCTGGTATTAGAGATGACAGATAACTATCAGCTCATTTTGCCAATGATTATTACCGGTCTTGGCGCAACACTATTAGCACAATTTACCGGCGGAAAACCGCTATACTCGGCGATTCTTGCGCGCACGCTGGCAAAACAGGAAGCGGAGCAACTGGCGCGAAGCAAGGCCGCTGTCGCCAGCGAGAATACTTGAACGAAATACCAGGGTATTAGATAATGGCGATTATTATTGGGTTAGAATTTGCCCAATTGCCGATGTCGTTTGGAGCAAAATATGAGTGATGACGTAGCACTGCCGCTGGAGTTTACCGACGCAGCAGCCAACAAAGTTAAAAGCCTGATCGCTGACGAAGATAACCCGAATCTGAAATTACGCGTGTATATCACCGGTGGCGGTTGCAGCGGCTTCCAGTATGGTTTCACCTTTGATGATCAGGTGAACGAAGGCGATATGACCATTGAAAAACAGGGCGTTGGCCTGGTGGTTGACCCAATGAGCCTGCAATATCTGGTTGGTGGTTCTGTTGATTATACTGAAGGTCTGGAAGGTTCGCGTTTCATCGTGACCAACCCGAACGCGAAAAGCACCTGCGGTTGCGGTTCTTCCTTCAGCATTTAATCTGCTGTTAATGTGCCGGATAAACTATCCGGCACATCTACTCTCTTTAACGCCCATTCTCATCCAGCGCAAACGTCGGCAGTTTAAGATGCCAACGGATAGCTGCCAGTCGAATCAATAGCGTTACCACCATCCCCATCATACTGGCCGTTTCTAACGGGACGGAAAACGTATAATAAGCCGTAGCGTGGACAATACCGCCGATAATACAGGCTGTTGCGTAGATTTCTGTACGTAAAATCATGGGGATTTCGCGCGCCAGCACATCGCGAATGATCCCGCCGCCAACGCCCGTAATAACACCCATACATACCGCAATCAATGGACCCGCATCCGCATTAAAGGCTTTGTTGACGCCAATGCCAACAAATACTGCCAACCCAACAGCATCCAGCACCGGCAGCATCCATTTCGGCAAGCGTCTTGGCTGGCGTACCAGGACGATCGTCAGCATGCTGGTTACCATTGCAACGACCAGATCGGTAGGGTCTTTCACCCAAAATACCGGACCGTGATCCAGCGCCATGTCGCGAATGGTTCCACCGCCTACCGCGGTAACCACGCCTAATACCAGGACGCCAAAAGGGTCCATACGCAATTTTCCGGCAAGTAAAACGCCGGAGATGGCAAATACCGCTGTGCCGACTATATCCAGCCAATAGACGAGCATTGTTCAATCCCCACTGAGCACCTGAAAAGGTCAGGCGCTAATCCACTTGTGAAAGCGCATTACAGAGTTGTTGTGCAGCGAGGATAATACGTGGGCTTGCACGTTCAAACCAGTCACTTGTGAGAGGAATAATGGGAATTTTGAGCTGTTCACCCCAGTATTGCTCGATTTTAGGAGTTTGGTCCGATCCGCCAGTGATGACAATTGCCTGTGGCGCGCGTGCTAATACCTGTTCACGGCTCACCTGCGGCCAGGGAACATGGCTGTTTTTAAAGATGTTTTCTCCACCGCAAACTTCCAGTACCTGGTTCTGAATCGACTCTTTTCCGCTGGTGAAGGGCGGATTAATGCCGAATTGTAAGAAAACACGTTTTTTAGGTTTGTCGGCGAATTTAGCTTTGAGTTGCGCATACTGTTCCAGCAAGGTTTGCGCGGCTTTCTCGGCCTTGTCAGGTTGCGGACTCCACGGGGCCAGTTGACGTAACGCATCGGCAATTTGTTCAATGCTTGTCGCATCGACCCACATCACTTTTATTCCCAGCGAAGCAAGCTGGTCAACTTGTCGCTCGGCGTTACCCCCGCGCCAGGCTACGACCAGATCGGGTTTTAGCGCCACAATACGTTCCAGATTCATCCCTTGCCAGGTGGAAACCTGCTCTATTTTCTGTGCTTCTGGCGGATAGTCGGAATAACTGCTGACCGCTACCGGCGTGATCCCGGCGGCAAATGCGAGTTCGGTGTTAGCGGGGGAAAGTGTGATGACACGCGGCGCGGCGTTGAGCCACAGTGGCGCAAGAAAAGACAGGGCGACCAGCGCCCTGAATAGTGACTTAGCCATGAGCCAGTTTCTGCACCAGTGACTCAACCATCAGGCTGGACTGTTTGGCAGCAACGGCCAGGAACTCGTCGAAGCTAAGGTGAGACTGTTGATCGGCGACGTCAGAGATGGCGCGCACCACCACAAACGGAACGTTAAAATTGTGGCAAACGTGAGCGATAGCCGTCGCTTCCATTTCTACTGCAATGGCCTGCGGGAAATTGTGGCGGATTTTCGCCAGACCAACAGAGCCGTTGATGAAAGCGTCGCCGCTAACAATCAGGCCACGTACAGCGTTAAGATTCAGTTCGGCAATGCAGGATTCGGCGGCAGCGATCAGTTTATCGTCAGCTTTGAAGCCCGCAGGGCAGCCAGGCAGTTGACCGTATTCATAGCCAAACGCCGTGACATCCGCGTCGTGATAACGTGCTTCGTCCGAGACAACGATATCGCCCACTTTCAGCGTTGGCGCCAGGCCACCCGCGGAACCGGTGTTAATAATCACATCAGGCTTGCAGTGTTCCAGCAGCAGAGTTGCACCCAGCGCTGCTGCGACTTTACCAATGCCTGATTTCAGAAGCGCAACCTCGGTTCCGTTCAGTTGGCCGGTATAGATTTCGCAACCGCCCAGGCTGATAGTTTGACGGTTTTCGATTTTGTCACGCAGCAGCGTAACTTCTTCTTCCATTGCACCAATGATGCCGATTTTCATAGATTTACTCGCGATAAGCTCGATTTGAAGGCATAGTTTATCATGCGCTTGAGGGGAAGCGTATTTCTCACGCGGGAGAGGACATGGCACAGATTGATTTCCGAAATAAAATAAACTGGCATCGTCGTTATCGTTCACCGCAGGGCGTTAAAACTGAACATGAGATCCTGCGGATCTTCGAGAGCGATCGCGGGCGTATTATCAACTCCCCGGCGATTCGCCGTCTGCAACAAAAAGACCCAGGTCTTCCCACTTGAGCGCAATGCTGCCGTGCGCACGCGTCTTACCCATTCTATGGAAGTTCAGCAGGTGGGGCGTTATATCGCTAAAGAAATTTTAAGCCGCCTGAAAGAGCTTAAATTGCTGGAGGCTTACGGTCTGGACGAGTTGACCGGGCCGTTTGAAAGCATTGTCGAAATGTCGTGCCTGATGCATGACATAGGAAATCCGCCGTTTGGTCATTTCGGCGAGGCAGCCATTAATGACTGGTTCCGTCAGCGCTTGTACCCGGCGGATGCCGAAAGTCAGCCATTAACCGACGATCGCTGTAGCGTGGCAGCGTTGCGATTGAGGGAAGGGGAGGAGCCGCTCAACGAGTTGCGGCGAAAAATTCGTCAGGACTTATGTCATTTTGAAGGTAACGCACAGGGTATTCGTCTGGTGCATACATTGATGCGGATGAATCTTACCTGGGCCCAGGTAGGCGGTATTTTAAAATATACCCGTCCGGCGTGGTGGCGTGGCGAAACGCCCGAGACTCACGATTATTTAATGAAAAAGCCGGGCTATTACCTTTCTGAAGAATTCTATATTGCGCGTTTGCGTAAAGAACTTAATTTAGCGCTTTACAGTCGCTTCCCATTAACGTGGATTATGGAAGCTGCCGACGATATATCTTATTGTGTGGCTGATCTTGAAGATGCGGTAGAAAAAAGAATATTTACCGTTGAACAGCTTTATCATCATCTGCATGAAGCATGGGGCCAGCATGAGAACGGCTCGCTGTTTGCGCAGGTGGTAGAAAATGCCTGGGAAAAATCGCGCTCAAATAGCTTAAGTCGTAGCACGGAAGATCAGTTTTTTATGTATTTACGCGTAAATACCTTAAATAAACTGGTGCCGTATGCGGCCCAACGATTTATTGATAACTTACCTGAAATTTTTGCCGGAACCTTTAATCATGCACTGTTAGAAGATGCCAGCGAATGTAGCCAGTTGCTGAAGTTATATAAAAATGTCGCTGTAAAACATGTGTTTAGCCATCCAGATGTCGAGCAGCTTGAATTGCAGGGCTACCGGGTGATTAGCGGTTTATTAGAGATATATCGACCGTTGTTAAACATGTCGTTATCAGACTTTACCGAACTTGTTGAAAAAGAGCGTGTGAAACGTTTCCCCATTGAAACGCGTTTATTCCATAAGCTCTCAACGCGCCATCGGTTGGCCTATGTTGAGGCTGTCAGTAAATTATCGTCAGATTCACCTGAGCTTCCGCTATGGGAATATTATTACCGCTGCCGACTGTTACAGGATTATATCAGCGGTATGACAGACCTTTATGCGTGGGATGAATACCGACGTCTGATGGCCGTAGAACAATAACCAGGCTTTTGTAAAGACGGACAATAAATTTTTACTTTTTGCAGAAACTTTAGTTCGGAACTTCGCGCTATAAAACGAATCTGAAGAACACAGCAATTTTGCGTTATCTGTTAATCGAGACTGAAATACATGAAAAAAACCACATTAGCACTGAGTGCACTGGCTCTGAGTTTAGGTTTGGCGTTATCTCCGCTCTCTGCAACGGCGGCTGAGACTTCTTCAGCAACGACAGCCCAGCAGATGCCAAGCCTTGCACCGATGCTCGAAAAGGTGATGCCTTCAGTGGTCAGCATTAACGTAGAAGGTAGCACAACCGTTAATACGCCGCGTATGCCGCGTAATTTCCAGCAGTTCTTCGGTGATGATTCCCCGTTCTGCCAGGAAGGTTCTCCGTTCCAGAGCTCCCCGTTCTGTCAGGGCGGTGGACAAGGTGGTAACGGCGGTGGCCAGCAACAAAAATTCATGGCGCTGGGTTCTGGCGTCATCATTGATGCCGATAAAGGCTATGTCGTGACTAACAACCACGTTGTCGATAACGCGACGGTCATTAAAGTTCAACTGAGCGATGGCCGTAAGTTCGACGCGAAGATGGTCGGCAAAGATCCGCGCTCTGATATCGCGCTGATCCAGATCCAGAACCCGAAAAACCTGACCGCGATTAAGATGGCGGATTCCGATGCGCTGCGCGTGGGTGATTACACCGTCGCTATCGGTAACCCGTTTGGTCTGGGCGAGACGGTAACTTCCGGTATCGTCTCTGCACTGGGGCGTAGCGGTCTGAACGCCGAAAACTACGAAAACTTCATCCAGACGGACGCAGCAATCAACCGTGGTAACTCCGGTGGTGCGCTGGTTAACCTGAACGGTGAACTGATCGGTATTAACACCGCGATCCTTGCACCAGACGGCGGTAACATCGGTATCGGTTTTGCTATCCCGAGCAACATGGTGAAAAACCTGACCTCACAGATGGTGGAATACGGTCAGGTGAAACGCGGTGAGTTGGGCATTATGGGGACTGAGCTGAACTCTGAACTGGCGAAAGCGATGAAAGTTGACGCCCAGCGTGGCGCTTTCGTAAGTCAGGTTCTGCCGAATTCCTCCGCTGCAAAAGCGGGTATTAAAGCGGGTGATGTGATCACCTCACTGAACGGTAAGCCGATCAGCAGCTTTGCCGCACTGCGTGCTCAGGTGGGTACTATGCCGGTGGGCAGCAAACTGACCCTGGGCTTGCTGCGCGATGGTAAGCAGGTCAACGTGAATCTGGAACTGCAGCAGAGCAGCCAGAATCAAGTTGATTCCAGCTCTATCTTCAACGGCATTGAAGGCGCTGAAATGAGCAACAAAGGCAAAGATCAGGGCGTGGTCGTGAACAACGTGAAAACCGGTACTCCGGCTGCGCAGATTGGCCTGAAAAAAGGTGATGTGATTATTGGCGCGAACCAGCAGACAGTGAAAAACATCGCTGAACTGCGTAAAGTTCTCGACAGCAAGCCGTCAGTGCTGGCGCTGAACATTCAGCGCGGCGATAGCACCATCTACCTGTTAATGCAGTAATCTCCCTCAACCCCTTCCTGCAAACGGGAAGGGGTTCTCTTTTCAATTTGTGACCCCCTCCACAACTCCATATTTCTCCGTCGTCCTTTGTGCATTTGCACAATGCTGTGCGTTGCGTACTTCCTTATGCTAAACCGTGCACAACGGAGGGCTTATGGCTGGCTGGCATCTTGATACCAAAATGGCGCAGGATATCGTGGCGCGTACCATGCGCATCATCGATACCAATATCAACGTAATGGATGCTCGCGGGCGAATTATCGGCAGCGGCGATCGTGAGCGTATTGGTGAATTGCACGAAGGTGCATTACTGGTACTGTCGCAAGGGCGGGTGGTCGATATCGATGATGCGGTAGCGCGCCATCTGCACGGTGTACGTCAGGGGATTAACCTGCCGTTACGGCTGGAAGGCGAGATTGTCGGCGTTATCGGCCTGACCGGTGAACCGGAGCATTTGCGCAAATATGGTGAACTGGTCTGTATGACGGCGGAGATGATGCTGGAACAGTCGCGGTTGATGCACCTGCTGGCGCAGGATAGCCGACTGCGTGAAGAGTTAGTCATGCACCTGATTCAGGCTGAAGAAAATACGCCAGCGTTAACTGAATGGGCGCAACGACTGGGTATCGATCTCAATCAACCCCGCGTGGTAGCCATTGTCGAGGTCGACAGCGGTCAACTTGGCGTGGACAGTGCGATGGCGGAACTACAGCAACTGCAAAATGCACTCACCACGCCGGAACGCAATAATCTGGTGGCGATAGTCTCGCTAACCGAAATGGTAGTGCTGAAACCGGCGTTGAATACGTTTGGGCGCTGGGATGCGGAAGACCATCGTAAGCGAGTAGAGCAACTTATTACTCGTATGAAGGAGTACGGTCAGCTGCGTTTTCGCGTGTCACTGGGCAATTATTTTACCGGCGCTGGCAGTATTGCGCGTTCTTATCGCACGGCGAAAACAACGATGGTAGTGGGTAAACAGCGTATGCCAGAAAGTCGCTGCTATTTTTATCAGGATCTGATGCTGCCAGTATTACTCGACAGTTTACGTGGCGACTGGCAAGCCAACGAACTGGCGCGTCCTCTGGCACGGCTAAAAGCGATGGATAATAATGGCTTGCTGCGGCGGACGCTGGCAGCGTGGTTTCGCCATAATGTGCAGCCGCTGGCAACGTCAAAGGCGCTGTTTATCCATCGCAATACCCTGGAGTATAGGCTTAATCGTATATCGGAACTGACCGGGCTGGATTTGGGCAATTTTGATGACAGGTTGCTGCTGTATGTTGCGTTGCAACTGGATGAAGAACGGTAGGTTATGCGTTAAGGTCGAGGCGGCGCTGGCTTGTTCCCCTCACCCCGAAGGGAAGAGGGGATTGCCCGAGCTAACCGTCAGTTCGGGATTATTTACGCGTCAGTTTTTCCAGATCGGCTTCAATCTCGCTGATCTTATTGGTTACTACTGACTCCAGATGACGTAAGTCGTCGAGGATCTTACGCTTAAGATCAACTTCGCTACGATCACGCTGGCAGATTTGATCAAGTTCATCAATGATATAACGCAGATTCGGGCTGATCTCCTGCACTTCTTTATAACCCTGACCCACACCATCGGCGACCACTGTTTTGCGCTGACGCGGATATTTAAACTTCACGCTTTTAGCGAAAAACTCGCCTTTGTCTTTCTGAAAATAGATTTTCAGAATATCGTTGTTGGCTTCCTGCCGGAGGCTGTAACGATCAATTTCTTCAGGATTGGTAATACCCAGACTTTTCAGATTGTCGTACATAGCGTTACCTCAAAATGAGTCAGTAAATTGTGCTTATCTTAGCATTTGGCCTGGCCCGCTCGGCTCGACTGTGATCGCAGAAAGCCTTTTTCTTCCAGACTTCTATCATGGCGTAAAATTAAAAAAATTACCTGCTTTATTCTGGTGATATTCCAGGGGATGGATTAGCACATTTATCTTCGTTTTGCGAATTACACGACAGTCCGAAACAAGATGAAAAAGTATTTAAAAAAGGGGAAGAATGAGTAGGACGAATTAATCTGAGCCAGAAAGCAAACGGGCAGCGTCGTGCTGCCCGTGTGCATACTTTTAGTCGATGGTACGCAGCAGTTCGTTAATGCCGACTTTGCCGCGAGTTTTCGCGTCAACTTTCTTAACGATAACCGCACAGTAGAGGCTGTATTTGCCATCTTTCGACGGCAGATTACCTGAAACAACCACAGACCCCGCCGGAACGCGACCGTAGTGGATTTCGCCGGTTTCACGGTCGTAAATACGGGTGCTTTGACCGATGTATACGCCCATAGAGATGACGGAACCTTCTTCGACAATCACCCCTTCAACCACTTCAGAGCGTGCGCCGATGAAGCAGTTATCTTCAATAATGGTCGGGTTAGCCTGCAGCGGCTCCAGCACGCCACCAATGCCTACGCCACCAGACAGATGCACGTTTTTACCAATCTGCGCACAGGAACCGACGGTGGCCCAGGTATCAACCATCGTACCTTCATCAACGTATGCGCCGATGTTGACATAAGATGGCATCAGCACGGTATTGCGGGCGATAAATGCGCCCTGACGCACTGCCGCTGGTGGCACGACGCGGAAGCCTTCTTTCTGGAAACGTGCTTCATCGTAGTTAGCGAATTTCATCGGCACTTTATCGAAGTAGCGGCTTTCTGCCCCTTCGATCACCTGATTATCATTAATACGGAAAGAGAGCAGCACCGCTTTTTTCAACCACTGATGCGTCACCCACTGACCGTCAATTTTTTCCGCTACACGCAGTGCGCCGGAATCCAGCAGGGCGATCACCTGATTTACCGCCTCGCGGGTAACGGTGTCTGCATTGGCTGGCGTGATCTCGGCACGGCGTTCAAAAGCGGTTTCAATAATGTTCTGTAACTGCTGCATTGTTAAACTCTTTTCATATCAGTAAACACATCACCCTTTATCGTTTGGATTGAGGGCCTCTGTCAACCGCTGATGCACTTCCTGCTGCAACTCGTTATTAAGTGCGCGCCGATCAGCGGTGGCGATTATGAATAAATCTTCTACTCGCTCGCCAATGGTTGTAATTCGAGCGCCATGAAGCGAAATTCCCAGATCGGCAAAAATTTTCCCAACTCGGGCCAGCAGACCAGGTTGGTCGAGAGCGATAAGCTCAAGGAATGATTTTCGGTCGGTATGGGTAGGCAAAAACGTCACTTCGGTTTCAACAGTAAAGTGACGTAGTTTGGCCGGTTGACGACGCGGCTGTGGTGGCTGCCAGCTACTTTGCGTCAGCACCTGCTCAAGTCCAAAACGAATGACTTCATGGCGATCTGCGGACAGCGGGCTGCCATCTGGTTCCAGCACGATGAAGGTATCCATTGCCATTCCGTCGCGGGTAGTGAAAATTTGTGCGTCGTGAACACTTAAATTGCGGCGGTCTAATTCGGCACAGACGGCGGCAAACAGATAGGGGCGGTCCGGGCTCCAGATAAAAATCTCGGTGCCTCCACGCGTAGCCTGCGGGCTAAGCAATACCAGCGGTTTGCTTAAATCATGCTGTAATAAATGGCGCGCATGCCAGGCCAGTTGATTTGGGCTATGGCGGACAAAATAGTTAGCGCGACAGCGCGACCAAATCTGGTGCAGCGCCTCTTCGTCGATGTTATCCATACGCAGCAGCGCCAGCGCCTGAAGCTGATGATGGCGAACTCGTTCGCGCATATCCGGCGTGTTTTGCATCCCGCGTCGTAGCTGTTTTTCGGTGGCGAAATAGAGTTCGCGCAACAGGCTTTGCTTCCAGCTATTCCATAGTGTTTCGTTGGTGGCGCAAATATCGGCCACTGTCAGGCATACCAGATAGCGCAGCCGGGTTTCCGTTTGCACTTCTTCGGCAAACTGCTTGATGACTTCCGGATCCTGAATATCGCGGCGTTGGGCGGTGACCGACATCAGCAAGTGCTGGCGAACCAGCCAGGCTACCAGTTGCGTTTCGCGCGAGTTCAGCCCGTGGAGCTCGGCAAAATGCACTACGTCTTGTGCGCCGAGTATCGAGTGGTCGCCGCCACGCCCTTTGGCGATATCGTGAAACAGTGCGGCGATAAAGATAAGCTCAGGTGACGGCAATCGCGGCCAGACATCCACACACAACGGATGGCGCTGGCGCGTTTCTTCACTGGCAAAACTCTCCAGTTTCAACATCACGCGAATAGTATGTTCATCCACCGTGTAGGCGTGGAACAGGTCAAACTGCATCTGCCCGACGATATGCGACCATTGCGGCATATAGGCACCGAGCACGCTATGGCGATGCATCGGTAACAGTCCACGACGCACCGAACCAGGGTGACGCAGAATGCTCAAAAATAGCTTTCGCGCTTCAGGAATATTGCACAGCGGTTGTTGCAGATGGCGACGGGCATGACGTAACTGGCGCAGCGTGGTGGAGTAAATGCCGGTGATCGCACTGTTGCGCACCATCGTATAGAACATGCGTAATATCGCTTCTGGTTGGCGCATAAACAGCGTTTCATCGCGCAGATCGATAAGCGTGCCGCGTAGCTGAAATTCATCATCTATTGGTCGCGGTTTTTCGTCGGCAGGGAGGGCGAGGATAGCCTCGTCGAACAGTTGCAATAGCATATGGTTAAGTTCGCTAACGCGGCGCGTAACGCGAAAATAATCCTTCATCATCTGTTCGACTGGCTCGTTACCTTCACCACCGTAATTCAGACGCTGGGCAACGCTAAGCTGGCGATCAAATAACAGGCGATTATCGTAACGGTTGACCACCAAATGCAGGGCGAAGCGAATTCGCCAGAGAATATGCAAACACTCATTTAGCTCTGCACGTTCCGCAGACGTTAAGAAGCCAAATCCGACCATTTCATCGAGTGATGTTGCGCCAAAATGGCGGCGGGCCACCCATTGCAGAGTGTGGATATCGCGCAAGCCGCCGGGGCTGCTTTTGATGTCTGGTTCAAGATTGTAGCTGGTGCCGTGATAACGCTGATGGCGCTGGTTTTGTTCTTCAACTTTCGCCGCGTAAAACTTATCGGACGGCCAGAATCCTTCGCTGAAAATATGCTTTTGCAGTTCGAGAAATAGCGCTACATCGCCAATTAACAAGCGGGATTCGATCAGGTTGGTGGCGACGGTTAAATCTGATAATCCTTCCAGCATGCACTCTTCAAGCGTGCGCACGCTATGACCGACTTCCAGCTTCACATCCCAGAGCAGCGTTAACAGCTCGCCCACTTTTTGCGCCTGATCGTCCGGAAGTTTTTTACGGCTTAAGATCAGTAAATCGACGTCTGAAAGCGGATGCAGCTCGCCACGACCATAACCACCGACGGCAACCAGCGCCAGATCGGCGATCTGGCTGAATCCTGAATCAATCCATAACCGTTGCAGGAGCTGGTCGATAAATTCAGTGCGGGCTTCAATCAATTGTTCAGCGGAGATCCCACTATCAAAGGCATCACCCAGCCAACGCTGGAAAGTATCAATATGGGCTTTTATCCCACAGACAGTTAATTCATCACGGGGCCAGGCGCATGGATTTTGCGGTTGACCGGGCAGGGTGGGGAGAGCGGTGTTTGCGTACTGTTCTGGAAGGGTATTCATCGTGCGCCACCCATAAGATTACATTATCACATTAAAAAAGCCGGCATTCGCCGGCTTCAGATTGTTGACAAAGTGCGCTTTGTTCATGCCGGATGCGGCGTGAACGCCTTATCCAGCCTACAACTCCTTGCAAATGGAGAAGGTAGGACGCATCAGGCATTTTTGCGTTTGTCTTCCTCTTATTCGTCGTGCGAGATTATCGCCGGGATGGTGTCATCCTTGCGTAACGTCAGAATTTCGCAGCCGTTATCAGTCACCACAATAGTATGCTCGTATTGTGCAGACAAGCTGCGATCTTTGGTTTTTACCGTCCAGCCATCTTTCATGGTGCGGATCTCTTTTTTACCCGCGTTGACCATTGGCTCGATAGTAAATGTCATCCCTGGTTTCAGCACGACGTTGGTTTCAGGGGAGTCATAGTGCAGCACCTGCGGTTCTTCATGGAAGCCGCGACCAATACCATGCCCGCAATATTCACGAACGACAGAGAAGCCTTCTGCTTCGACAAATTTCTGAATCGCAGCACCGATTTCGCGCAGATTGATGCCTGGTTTCACCATACGCAGCGCCAGGTACAGGCTCTCTTGCGTGATGCGGCACAGGCGTTCGCCCATGATGGTCGGCTTACCGACGATAAACATTTTCGAGGTGTCGCCGTGGAAACCATCCTTAATAACGGTGACATCGATGTTAACGATGTCGCCATCTTTCAGCAGCTTGGCATCGTCCGGAATACCGTGGCACACCACTTCATTAATAGAGATGCAAACAGATTTCGGATAACCATGATAGCCGAGGCAGGCAGAAACCGCGTGTTGTTCATTAACAATGTAATCATTACAGATGCGATCCAGCTCGCCGGTGCTGACGCCCGGTTTAACATAGGGTTCGATCATCTCCAGCACTTCGGCAGCCAGGCGGCCAGCGACGCGCATTTTTTCGATATCTTCAGGGGTCTTGATTGAGATAGCCATTAATTCTGTCCATCAGCGTCGGTGATACCGACAATATATATGTAAGTGCTGTCAATGGTATCACACCCGGGCAAATTGAGAATCATTCTGAATTTCGCCAAACGTGCCACTGAACGTTTTCTATAATAGAAAATTCATCGTCTGGTGCTGTATACAGCGCCAACAATTATTGGTGTCCGCGACGTATTTGTGGTATAAAGCGCGCCGGACTTCCGATCCATTTCGTATACACAGACTGGACGGAAGCGACAATCTCACTTTGTGTAACAACACACACGTATCGGCACATATTCCGGGGTGCCCTTTGGGGTCGGTAATATGGGATACGTGGAGGCATAACCCCAACTTTTATTTAGAGGTTTTAATCATGGCAACTGTTTCCATGCGCGACATGCTCAAGGCTGGTGTTCACTTCGGTCACCAGACCCGTTACTGGAACCCGAAAATGAAGCCGTTCATCTTCGGTGCGCGTAACAAAGTTCACATCATCAACCTTGAGAAAACTGTACCGATGTTCAACGAAGCTCTGGCTGAACTGAACAAGATTGCTTCTCGCAAAGGTAAAATCCTTTTCGTTGGTACTAAACGCGCTGCAAGCGAAGCGGTGAAAGACGCTGCTCTGAGCTGCGACCAGTTCTTCGTGAACCATCGCTGGCTGGGCGGTATGCTGACTAACTGGAAAACCGTTCGTCAGTCCATCAAACGTCTGAAAGACCTGGAAACTCAGTCTCAGGACGGTACTTTCGAAAAGCTGACCAAGAAAGAAGCGCTGATGCGCACTCGTGAGCTGGAGAAACTGGAAAACAGCCTGGGCGGTATCAAAGACATGGGCGGTCTGCCGGACGCTCTGTTTGTAATCGATGCTGACCACGAACACATTGCTATCAAAGAAGCAAACAACCTGGGTATTCCGGTATTTGCTATCGTTGATACCAACTCTGATCCGGACGGTGTTGACTTCGTTATCCCGGGTAACGACGACGCAATCCGTGCTGTGACCCTGTACCTGGGCGCTGTTGCTGCAACCGTACGTGAAGGCCGTTCTCAGGATCTGGCTTCCCAGGCGGAAGAAAGCTTCGTAGAAGCTGAGTAATAAGGCTTGATAACTCCCCCAAAATAGTTCGAGTTGCAGAAAGGCGGCAAGCTCGAGAATTCCCGGGAGCTTACATCAGTAAGTGACCGGGATGAGCGAGCGAAGACAACGCATCTGCGGCGCGAAATATGGAAGGGGGAGAGCCCTTATAGACCAGGTAGTACACGTTTGGTTAGGGGGCCTGCATATGGCCCCCTTTTTCACTTTTATATCTGTGCGGTTTAACGCCGGGCAGATCACATCTCCGAGGATTTTAGAATGGCTGAAATTACCGCATCCCTGGTAAAAGAGCTGCGTGAGCGTACTGGCGCAGGCATGATGGATTGCAAAAAAGCACTGACTGAAGCTAACGGCGACATCGAGCTGGCAATCGAAAACATGCGTAAGTCCGGTGCTATTAAAGCAGCGAAAAAAGCAGGCAACGTTGCTGCTGACGGCGTGATCAAAACCAAAATCGACGGCAACTACGGCATCATTCTGGAAGTTAACTGCCAGACTGACTTCGTAGCGAAAGACGCTGGTTTCCAGGCGTTCGCAGACAAAGTTCTGGACGCAGCTGTAGCTGGCAAAATCACTGACGTTGAAGTTCTGAAAGCACAGTTCGAAGAAGAACGTGTTGCGCTGGTAGCGAAAATTGGTGAAAACATCAACATTCGCCGCGTTGCTGCACTGGAAGGCGACGTTCTGGGTTCTTATCAGCACGGTGCGCGTATCGGCGTTCTGGTTGCTGCTAAAGGCGCTGACGAAGAGCTGGTTAAACACATCGCTATGCACGTTGCTGCAAGCAAACCAGAATTCATCAAACCAGAAGACGTATCCGCTGAAGTGGTAGAGAAAGAATACCAGGTACAGCTGGACATCGCGATGCAGTCTGGTAAGCCGAAAGAAATCGCAGAGAAAATGGTTGAAGGCCGCATGAAGAAATTCACCGGCGAAGTTTCTCTGACCGGTCAGCCGTTCGTTATGGAACCGGCAAAAACTGTTGGTCAGCTGCTGAAAGAGCATAACGCTGAAGTGACTGGCTTCATCCGCTTCGAAGTAGGTGAAGGCATCGAGAAAGTTGAGACTGACTTTGCAGCAGAAGTTGCTGCGATGTCCAAGCAGTCTTAATTATCGAAAAGGAGCCGCCTGAGGGCGGCTTCTTTTTGCGCCCATCTTGTAAATTCAGCTAACCCTTATGGGGCTGCGCTGAAAAGCGACGTACAATGTCGCTAGTATTAATTCATTTCAATCGTTGACAGTCTCAGGAAAGAAACATGGCTACCAATGCAAAACCCGTCTATAAACGCATTCTGCTTAAGTTGAGTGGCGAAGCTCTGCAGGGCACGGAAGGCTTCGGTATTGATGCAAGCATACTGGATCGCATGGCTCAGGAAATTAAAGAGCTGGTTGAACTAGGTATTCAGGTTGGTGTGGTGATTGGTGGGGGTAACCTGTTCCGTGGCGCTGGTCTGGCGAAAGCGGGTATGAACCGCGTTGTGGGCGACCACATGGGGATGCTGGCTACCGTAATGAACGGTCTGGCAATGCGTGATGCACTGCACCGCGCCTATGTGAACGCTCGTCTGATGTCCGCTATTCCGTTGAATGGCGTGTGCGACAGTTACAGCTGGGCAGAAGCAATCAGCCTGTTGCGTAACAACCGTGTGGTGATCCTTTCCGCCGGTACGGGTAATCCATTCTTCACCACTGACTCCGCAGCTTGCCTGCGTGGTATCGAAATTGAAGCCGATGTGGTGCTGAAAGCGACCAAAGTTGATGGTGTGTTTACCGCTGATCCAGCGAAAGATCCAACTGCAACTATGTATGAGCAGCTGACTTACAGCGAAGTGCTGGAAAAAGAGCTGAAAGTCATGGACCTGGCGGCCTTTACGCTGGCTCGTGACCACAAATTACCGATTCGTGTTTTCAACATGAACAAACCGGGTGCACTGCGCCGTGTGGTAATGGGTGAAAAAGAAGGAACATTAATCACGGAATAATTCCCGTGATGGATAAATAAGGGTAAGATTCCGCATAAGTATCGCGGGGGCGTAAGTCTGGTTATAAGGCGTTATTGTTGCAGGCAGTCTGGTCACGGCCAGCGCGCAGCAACCGGAGCGTACATAAGTACGTGAAGATGGCGAGCACTGCCCGGGGCCAAAATGGCAAATAAAATAGCCTAATAATCCAGACAATTACCCGTAATATGTTTAATCAGGGCTATACTTAGCACACTTCCACTGTGTGTGACTGTCTGGTCTGACTGAGACAAGTTTTCAAGGATTCGTAACGTGATTAGCGATATCAGAAAAGATGCTGAAGTACGCATGGACAAATGCGTTGAAGCGTTCAAAACCCAAATCAGCAAAATACGCACGGGTCGTGCTTCTCCCAGCCTGCTGGATGGCATTGTCGTGGAATATTACGGCACGCCAACGCCGCTGCGTCAGCTGGCAAGCGTAACGGTAGAAGATTCCCGTACTCTGAAAATCAACGTGTTTGACCGTTCAATGTCTCCGGCCGTTGAAAAAGCGATTATGGCGTCCGATCTCGGCCTGAACCCGAACTCTGCGGGTAGCGACATTCGTGTTCCACTACCGCCGCTGACGGAAGAGCGTCGTAAAGATCTGACCAAAATCGTTCGTGGTGAAGCTGAACAGGCGCGTGTTGCAGTACGTAACGTGCGTCGTGATGCGAACGACAAAGTGAAAGCACTGTTGAAAGAAAAAGAGATCAGCGAAGACGACGATCGCCGTTCTCAGGACGATGTACAGAAACTGACTGATGCTGCAATCAAGAAAATTGAAGCGGCGCTGGCAGACAAAGAAGCAGAACTGATGCAGTTCTGATTTCTTGAACGACAAAAAACGCCGCTCAGTAGATCCTTGCGGATCGGCTGGCGGCGTTTTGCTTTTTATTCTGTCTCAACTCTGGATGTTTCATGAAGCAACTCACCATTCTGGGCTCGACCGGCTCGATTGGTTGCAGCACGCTGGACGTGGTGCGCCATAATCCCGAACACTTCCGCGTAGTTGCGCTGGTGGCAGGCAAAAATGTCACTCGCATGGTAGAACAGTGCCTGGAGTTCTCTCCCCGCTATGCTGTTATGGACGATGAAGCGAGTGCGAAACTTCTTAAAACGATGCTACAGCAACAGGGTAGCCGCACCGAAGTCTTAAGCGGGCAACAAGCTGCCTGCGATATGGCGGCGCTTGAAGATGTTGATCAGGTGATGGCGGCGATTGTGGGCGCTGCTGGCCTGTTACCTACCCTTGCAGCGATCCGTGCTGGTAAAACCATCCTGCTGGCAAACAAAGAATCACTGGTCACCTGCGGACGTCTGTTTATGGACGCAGTAAAGCAGAGTAAAGCACAGTTATTACCGGTCGATAGCGAACACAACGCCATTTTTCAGAGTTTACCGCAACCTATTCAGCATAATCTGGGATACGCTGACCTTGAGCAAAATGGCGTGGTGTCCATTTTACTTACCGGGTCTGGTGGCCCTTTCCGTGAGACGCCATTGCGCGATTTGGCAACAATGACGCCCGATCAAGCATGCCGTCATCCGAACTGGTCGATGGGACGTAAAATTTCTGTCGATTCGGCTACCATGATGAACAAAGGTCTGGAATACATTGAAGCTCGCTGGTTGTTTAACGCCAGCGCCAGCCAGATGGAAGTGCTAATTCACCCGCAGTCAGTGATTCACTCGATGGTGCGTTATCAGGACGGCAGCGTTCTGGCGCAACTGGGCGAACCCGACATGCGTACGCCAATTGCCCACACCATGGCATGGCCGAATCGCGTGAACTCTGGCGTGAAGCCGCTCGATTTTTGCAAACTAAGTGCGTTGACATTTGCCGCACCGGATTATGAGCGTTATCCATGCCTGAAACTGGCGATGAAGGCGTTCGAACAGGGCCAGGCAGCGACGACCGCATTGAATGCCGCAAACGAAATCACTGTTGCAGCCTTTCTTGCGCAACAAATCCGCTTTACGGATATCGCCGCGTTGAATTTATCCGTGCTGGAAAAAATGGATATGCGCGAACCACAATGTGTGGACGATGTGTTGTCTGTTGATGCCAATGCGCGTGAGGTCGCCAGAAAAGAGGTGATGCGTCTCGCAAGCTGAGGATAATCCGGCTACAGAGAGTCGTGCTATTTGTTAGCGTAGGGCTTCAGTGATATAGTCTGCGCCATCTGATCGTCAGTAGTTGGCTTTGTAAGGTCAGATATGCCGTGGTTTTACACGGCTTTTTTTTGTATAGGCTTCAGTATTCCTGAGTACCGTAAACCCTATCAGGGAATAAAAAAACGCGTGATGTTGTCTGCTACTCAACCACTTAGCGAAAAAATTGCCAGCGCATGGCTGTCGCCATGTTGCGATCATTATGGACGGCAATGGTCGCTGGGCAAAAAAGCAAGGGAAGATTCGTGCCTTTGGGCATAAAGCCGGGGCAAAATCCGTCCGCCGGGCTGTCTCTTTTGCGGCCAACAACGGTATTGAGGCGTTAACGCTGTATGCCTTTAGTAGTGAAAACTGGAACCGACCAGCGCAGGAAGTCAGTGCGTTAATGGAACTGTTTGTGTGGGCGCTTGATAGCGAAGTAAAAAGCCTGCACCGACATAACGTGCGTCTGCGTATTATTGGCGATACCAGTCGCTTTAACTCGCGTTTGCAAGAACGTATTCGTAAATCTGAAGCGTTAACTGCCGGGAATACCGGTCTGACGCTAAATATTGCGGCGAACTACGGTGGACGTTGGGATATTGCCCAGGGAGTCAGGCAACTGGCTGAAAAGGTGCAGCAAGGAAACCTGCAACCGGATCAGATAGATGAAGAGATGCTTAACCAGCATGTCTGTATGCATGAACTGGCCCCTGTAGATTTAGTAATTAGGACTGGGGGGGAGCATCGCATTAGTAACTTTTTGCTTTGGCAAATTGCCTATGCCGAACTTTACTTTACAGATGTTCTTTGGCCCGATTTCGATGAACAAGACTTTGAAGGGGCGTTAAATGCCTTTGCTAATCGTGAGCGTCGTTTCGGCGGCACCGAGCCCGGTGATGAAACAGCCTGATGGGGGTCGCTTTTGCTGAAGTATCGCCTGATATCTGCTTTTGTTTTAATACCCGTCGTCATCGCGGCGCTGTTTTTGTTGCCGCCGGTGGGGTTCGCCATTGTTACGCTGGTAGTTTGTATGCTGGCGGCGTGGGAATGGGGACAGCTTAGCGGTTTTACCACTCGCTCGCAGCGGGTATGGCTGGCGGTGCTGTGCGGGTTATTGCTGGCGCTGATGCTTTTTCTATTGCCGGAATATCATCGGAATATTCATCAACCACTGGTTGAAGTCTCACTTTGGGCTTCGCTTGGTTGGTGGGGTGTTGCGTTATTATTGGTGCTATTTTACCCCGGTTCGGCGGCAATCTGGCGCAACTCTAAAACGTTACGCATTATTTTCGGTGTATTAACCATTGTGCCTTTCTTTTGGGGCATGCTGACGTTACGTGCCTGGCACTATGACGAGAATCATTACAGTGGCGCGATATGGCTGCTCTATGTCATGATCCTGGTCTGGGGAGCTGACTCAGGGGGATATATGTTTGGTCAAATTATTTGGCAAACATAAGCTGGCGCCGAAGGTTTCTCCGGGTAAAACCTGGCAAGGTTTTATTGGCGGACTCGCGACCGCAGCAGTAATCTCATGGGGTTATGGTATGTGGGCGAATCTCGACGTCGCACCCGTCACCTTACTCATTTGCTCCATTGTCGCAGCGTTAGCTTCTGTGCTCGGCGACTTAACTGAGAGCATGTTTAAGCGCGAAGCAGGAATTAAGGACAGCGGTCATTTAATTCCAGGACACGGTGGTATTTTAGATCGTATTGATAGCCTGACGGCTGCGGTGCCGGTCTTTGCTTGCCTGTTGTTGCTGGTATTCAGGACGCTTTAACGGAAGGTATTATGCTGAGTTTTCTCTGGGATTTGGCTTCGTTCATTGTTGCACTGGGTGTGCTTATCACCGTGCATGAATTTGGTCATTTCTGGGTTGCCCGGCGCTGTGGTGTTCGCGTTGAGCGTTTCTCGATAGGTTTTGGTAAGGCGCTCTGGCGCCGCACTGACAAACTCGGCACCGAATATGTCATCGCCCTGATCCCCCTGGGCGGTTATGTCAAAATGCTGGATGAGCGCGCAGAACCGGTTGTTCCGGAACTTCGCCACCATGCCTTCAACAATAAAACTGTTGGCCAGCGTGCAGCGATAATCGCCGCAGGTCCGGTTGCAAACTTCATTTTTGCTATCTTTGCTTACTGGCTGGTTTTTATCATTGGTGTTCCCGGCGTTCGCCCGGTTGTTGGTGAAATATCAGCCAACTCGATTGCCGCACAAGCACAAATTGTACCTGGCACGGAACTAAAAGCTGTAGATGGTATCGAAACGCCTGATTGGGATGCCGTGCGCTTACAACTGGTTGACAAAATCGGCGACGAAAGCACCACCCTTACGGTGGCACCTTTTGGCAGCGATCAACGACGAGATGTAAAGCTTGATTTGCGAAACTGGGCGTTTGAGCCTGATAAGGAAGATCCGGTATCTTCTTTGGGGATTCGCCCTCGTGGTCCGCAAATTGAACCTGTACTGGAAAATGTGTCACCAAACTCAGCGGCAAGTAAGGCGGGTTTGCAAGCAGGCGACAGGATCGTTAAAGTCGATGGTCATCCATTAACGCAATGGCTGACGTTTGTGATGCTTGTCCGGGATAACCCGGATAAACCGTTAGCGTTAGATATCGAAAGGCAGGGGAGTCCCTTGTCTTTGACATTAATCCCGGAGAGCAAACCGGGTAAGGGTAAAGCGATTGGTTTTGCCGGCATTGAGCCGAAAGTCATTCCTTTGCCAGATGAGTATAAAGTTGTACGCCAGTATGGACCGTTCAACGCCATCGTTGAAGCCACGGACAAAACGTGGCAATTGATGAAGCTGACGGTCAGTATGCTGGGAAAATTGATCACCGGTGATGTGAAACTGAACAACCTCAGTGGGCCGATCTCTATCGCCAAGGGGGCTGGGATGACAGCGGAACTCGGGGTTGTTTATTACCTGCCGTTCCTTGCGCTTATTAGCGTGAACTTAGGGATAATTAACCTGTTTCCGTTGCCCGTACTTGACGGGGGGCATCTGCTGTTCCTTGCGATCGAAAAGATCAAGGGCGGACCGGTATCCGAGCGGGTTCAAGACTTTTGTTATCGCATTGGCTCGATTCTGCTGGTGCTGTTAATGGGGCTTGCACTTTTCAATGATTTCTCTCGGTTATGAGAGTTAGTTAGGAAGAACGCATAATAACGATGGCGATGAAAAAGTTGCTCATAGCGTCGCTGCTGTTTAGCAGCGCCACCGTATACGGTGCTGAAGGGTTCGTAGTGAAAGACATTCATTTCGAAGGCCTTCAGCGTGTCGCCGTTGGTGCGGCCCTCCTCAGTATGCCGGTGCGCACAGGCGACACGGTTAATGATGAAGATATCAGTAATACCATTCGCGCTCTGTTTGCTACCGGCAACTTTGAGGATGTTCGCGTCCTTCGTGATGGTGATACCCTTCTGGTTCAGGTAAAAGAACGTCCGACCATTGCCAGCATCACTTTCTCCGGTAACAAATCGGTGAAAGATGACATGCTGAAGCAAAACCTCGAGCTTCTGGCGTGCGAGTGGGGGAATCCCTCGATCGCACCACCATTGCCGATATCGAGAAAGGTCTGGAAGACTTCTACTACAGCGTCGGTAAATACAGCGCCAGCGTAAAAGCTGTCGTGACCCCACTGCCGCGTAACCGTGTTGACCTAAAACTAGTGTTCCAGGAAGGTGTATCAGCTGAAATCCAGCAAATCAACATTGTTGGTAATCATGCTTTCACCACCGACGAACTGATCTCTCATTTCCAGCTGCGTGATGAAGTGCCGTGGTGGAACGTGGTAGGCGATCGTAAATATCAGAAACAGAAACTGGCGGGCGACCTTGAAACCCTGCGCAGCTACTATCTGGATCGCGGTTATGCCCGTTTCAACATCGACTCTACCCAGGTCAGTCTGACTCCAGATAAAAAAGGTATCTACGTCACGGTAAACATCACCGAAGGCGATCAGTACAAACTCTCTGGCGTTGAAGTGAGCGGTAACCTTGCCGGGCACTCTGCGGAAATCGAACAGTTGACTAAGATCGAGCCGGGTGAGCTGTATAACGGCACCAAAGTGACCAAAATGGAAGATGACATTAAAAAAACTTCTCGGTCGCTACGGTTATGCCTATCCGCGCGTGCAGTCGATGCCTGAAATCAACGACGCCGACAAAACCGTTAAATTACGTGTGAACGTTGATGCGGGTAACCGTTTCTACGTACGTAAGATCCGTTTTGAAGGTAACGACACCTCGAAAGATGCCGTCCTGCGCCGAGAAATGCGCCAGATGGAAGGTGCCTGGTTAGGCAGCGACCTGGTCGATCAGGGTAAAGAACGTCTGAATCGTCTGGGCTTCTTTGAAACGGTTGATACCGATACCCAACGTGTTCCGGGTAGCCCGGACCAGGTTGACGTGGTCTACAAGGTAAAAGAGCGCAACACCGGTAGCTTCAACTTTGGTATTGGTTACGGTACTGAAAGTGGTGTGAGCTTCCAGGCTGGCGTGCAGCAGGATAACTGGTTAGGTACCGGTTATGCTGTTGGTATCAACGGTACCAAAAACGATTACCAGACCTATGCTGAATTGTCGGTAACCAACCCGTACTTCACTGTAGATGGTGTAAGCCTCGGCGGTCGTGTCTTCTATAATGACTTCCAGGCAGATGACGCTGACCTGTCCGACTATACCAACAAGAGTTATGGTACAGACGTAACATTGGGCTTCCCGATCAACGAATATAACTCGCTGCGTGCAGGTCTGGGTTATGTCCATAACTCCCTGTCCAACATGCAGCCGCAGGTTGCGATGTGGCGTTATCTCTACTCTATGGGTGAACATCCAAACACCTCTGATCAGGATAACAGCTTCAAAACGGACGACTTCACGTTTAACTATGGTTGGACCTATAACAAGCTCGACCGTGGTTATTTCCCGACGGATGGTTCCCGTGTCAACCTGACCGGTAAAGTGACCATTCCGGGATCGGATAACGAATACTATAAAGTGACGTTAGACACGGCGACCTATGTGCCGATCGACGACGATCACAAATGGGTTGTTCTGGGGCGTACTCGTTGGGGCTACGGTGATGGTTTAGGCGGCAAAGAAATGCCGTTCTATGAAAACTTCTATGCCGGTGGTTCCAGCACTGTGCGTGGCTTCCAGTCCAATACCATCGGTCCGAAAGCGGTTTACTTCCCGCATCAGGCCAGTGATTATGATCCGGACTACGATTATGAATGTGCAACTCAGGACGGTGCAACCGACCTGTGTAAATCGGATGATGCAATTGGGGGGAACGCTATGGCGGTTGCCAGCCTGGAACTCATCACTCCGACGCCGTTCATTAGCGACAAGTATGCCAACTCGGTCCGTACCTCCTTCTTCTGGGATATGGGTACCGTTTGGGATACTAACTGGGATTCTAGTCAGTACTCTGGATATCCGGACTATAGTGATCCAAGCAATATCCGTATGTCTGCGGGTATCGCATTACAATGGATGTCCCCATTGGGGCCGTTGGTGTTCTCCTACGCCCAGCCGTTCAAAAAGTACGATGGAGACAAGGCTGAACAGTTCCAGTTTAACATTGGTAAAACCTGGTAAGTGTTCTCCACAAAGGAATGTAGTGGTAGTGTAGCGATGACTTTAGGCGATCTCGATAAGATCGCCGGGCCACGCAAAGAACTGCACCTTCCGGTGCAAATGGGATGGTAAGGAGTTTATTGTGAAAAAGTGGTTATTAGCGGCAGGTCTCGGTTTAGCACTGGCAACTTCTGCTCAGGCGGCTGACAAAATTGCAATCGTCAATATGGGCAGCCTGTTTCAGCAGGTAGCACAGAAAACCGGTGTTTCTAACACGCTGGAAAATGAGTTCAAAGGCCGTGCCAGCGAACTGCAGCGTATGGAAACTGATCTGCAAGCTAAAATGAAAAAGCTGCAGTCCATGAAAGCCGGCAGCGATCGCACTAAGCTGGAAAAAGACGTGATGGCTCAGCGCCAGACTTTTGCTCAGAAAGCGCAGGCTTTTGAGCAGGATCGCGCACGTCGTTCCAACGAAGAACGCGGTAAACTGGTTACTCGTATCCAGACTGCTGTGAAATCCGTTGCCAGCAGCCAGAGCATCGATCTGGTTGTTGACGCAAACGCCGTTGCTTACAACAGCAGCGATGTAAAAGACATCACTGCTGACGTACTGAAACAGGTTAAATAAGTAATGCCTTCAATTCGACTGGCTGATTTAGCGCAGCAGTTGGATGCAGAACTACACGGTGATGGCGATATCGTCATCACCGGCGTTGCGTCCATGCAATCTGCACAAACAGGTCACATCACGTTCATGGTTAATCCTAAATACCGTGAACATTTAGGCTTGTGCCAGGCGTCTGCGGTTGTCATGACCCAGGACGATCTCCCTTTCGCGAAAAGTGCCGCGCTGGTAGTGAAGAATCCCTACCTGACTTACGCGCGCATGGCGCAAATTTTAGATACCACGCCACAGCCCGCGCAAAACATTGCACCGAGTGCAGTGATCGACGCGACGGCGAAGCTGGGTAACAACGTATCAATTGGCGCTAACGCGGTGATTGAGTCCGGCGTTGAACTGGGCGATAACGTGGTTATCGGCGCCGGTTGCTTCGTTGGTAAAAACAGCAAAATCGGTGCAGGTTCGCGTCTTTGGGCGAACGTGACGATTTACCATGAGATCCAGATTGGTCAAAATTGCCTGATCCAATCCGGAACTGTGGTAGGCGCAGACGGCTTTGGCTATGCCAACGATCGTGGTAATTGGGTGAAGATCCCGCAGATTGGTCGCGTAATTATTGGCGATCGCGTGGAGATCGGCGCATGTACCACCATCGATCGCGGTGCGCTGGACGACACCGTTATTGGCAATGGCGTGATCATTGATAACCAGTGCCAGATTGCACATAACGTCGTGATTGGCGACAATACGGCGGTTGCCGGTGGCGTCATTATGGCGGGCAGCCTGAAAATTGGTCGTTACTGCATGATCGGCGGTGCCAGCGTAATCAACGGGCATATGGAAATATGCGATAAAGTGACGGTTACGGGCATGGGTATGGTGATGCGTCCCATCACTGAACCAGGCGTCTATTCCTCAGGCATTCCGCTGCAACCCAACAAAGTCTGGCGCAAAACCGCTGCACTGGTGATGAACATTGATGACATGAGCAAGCGTCTGAAGTCGCTTGAGCGCAAGGTTAATCAACAAGACTAACGTTCCATCTTTTGTTCGCCAAACTTTACGGCCTGTCTCATTCTTACGATTGCGGCAGGCCGTGTTATTATTGTCGTTTCTTATATTTTGACAGGAAGAGTATCTTGACTACTAACACTCATACTCTGCAGATTGAAGAGATTTTAGAACTTCTGCCGCACCGTTTCCCGTTCTTACTGGTGGATCGCGTGCTGGATTTTGAAGAAGGTCGTTTTCTGCGCGCAGTAAAAAATGTCTCTGTCAATGAGCCATTCTTCCAGGGCCATTTCCCTGGAAAACCGATTTTCCCGGGTGTGCTGATTCTGGAAGCAATGGCACAGGCAACAGGTATTCTGGCGTTTAAAAGCGTAGGAAAACTGGAACCGGGTGAGCTGTACTACTTCGCCGGTATTGACGAAGCGCGCTTCAAGCGCCCGGTCGTGCCAGGCGATCAAATGATCATGGAAGTCACTTTCGAAAAAACGCGCCGCGGCCTGACCCGTTTTAAAGGGGTTGCTCTGGTCGACGGTAAAGTAGTTTGCGAAGCAACGATGATGTGTGCTCGTAGCCGGGAGGCCTGATACGTGATTGATAAATCCGCCTTTGTGCATCCAACCGCCATTGTGGAAGAGGGCGCGTCGATTGGCGCCAACGCCCACATTGGTCCTTTTTGTATCGTTGGACCCCATGTCGAAATTGGTGAGGGTACCGTACTGAAATCTCACGTTGTCGTGAATGGCCATACTAAAATTGGCCGCGATAATGAGATTTATCAGTTCGCCTCCATCGGTGAAGTTAACCAGGATCTGAAATATGCTGGCGAACCGACCCGCGTGGAAATCGGCGATCGTAACCGCATTCGCGAAAGCGTCACCATTCATCGTGGCACAGTCCAGGGCGGTGGATTGACGAAGGTGGGCAGCGACAACTTACTGATGATCAACGCGCACATTGCGCACGATTGTACGGTAGGTAACCGCTGCATTCTCGCCAACAACGCAACGCTGGCGGGGCACGTATCGGTAGACGACTTCGCGATCATCGGCGGCATGACCGCAGTCCATCAGTTCTGCATCATTGGTGCGCACGTGATGGTAGGCGGTTGCTCTGGTGTGGCGCAGGACGTCCCTCCTTATGTCATTGCGCAGGGTAACCACGCAACGCCGTTCGGTGTCAATATCGAAGGGCTGAAGCGCCGCGGATTCAGCCGCGAGGTGATTACCGCTATCCGCAATGCGTATAAGCTGATTTATCGCAGCGGTAAAACGCTCGATGAAGTGAAACCGGAAATTGCCGAACTTGCGGAAACGTATCCGGAAGTAAAAGCCTTTACCGATTTCTTTGCACGCTCAACGCGCGGTCTGATTCGTTAATGACTGAACAGCGTCCATTAACGATTGCCCTGGTCGCCGGAGAAACCTCCGGCGATATCCTGGGGGCCGGTTTAATCCGTGCTCTGAAAGAACGTGTGCCCAACGCCCGCTTTGTTGGTGTTGCCGGGCCACGAATGCAAGCCGAAGGTGCGAAGCCTGGTACGAAATGGAAGAGCTGGCGGTGATGGGCATTGTTGAAGTGCTCGGGCGTCTGCGTCGCTTACTGCATATTCGTGCCGATCTGACAAAGCGTTTTGGCGAACTGAAGCCAGATGTTTTTGTCGGTATTGATGCGCCTGACTTCAATATTACCCTTGAAGGTAACCTTAAAAAGCAGGGTATCAAAACCATTCATTATGTCAGTCCGTCCGTCTGGGCGTGGCGACAGAAACGCGTTTTCAAAATAGGCAGAGCCACCGATCTGGTGCTCGCATTTCTGCCTTTCGAAAAAGCGTTTTATGACAAATATAACGTGCCGTGCCGTTTTATCGGTCACACCATGGCTGATGCCATGCCGTTAGATCCAGATAAAAACGCCGCGCGTGATGTGCTGGGGATCCCTCACGATGCCCACTGTCTGGCATTGTTGCCGGGAAGCCGTGGCGCGGAAGTGGAGATGCTTAGCGCCGATTTCCTGAAAACTGCCCAGCTTTTGCGCCAGACTTACCCTGATCTGGAGATCGTGGTGCCGCTGGTAAATGCCAAACGCCGTGAGCAGTTTGAACGCATCAAAGCTGAAGTCGCGCCAGACCTTTCGGTTCATATGCTGGATGGAATGGGCCGTGAGGCGATGGTCGCCAGCGATGCGGCGCTATTGGCGTCGGGTACGGCTGCACTGGAGTGCATGCTGGCGAAATGCCCGATGGTGGTGGGGTGATCGCATGAAGCCTTTCACCTTCTGGCTGGCGAAGCGGCTGGTGAAAACCGATTATGTCTCGCTGCCAAACCTGCTGGCGGGCAGAGAGTTAGTTAAAGAATTATTGCAGGAAGAGTGTGAGCCGCAAAAACTGGCTGAGTCGCTGTTACCGCTGTTGGCGAACGGGAAAACCAGCCACGCGATGCACGACACCTTCCGCGAACTGCATCAGCAGATCCGCTGCAATGCCGATGAGCAGGCGGCACAAGCCGTTCTGGAGTTAGCACAATGATCGAATTTGTCTATCCGCACACGAATCTGGTTGCAGGTGTGGATGAAGTTGGGCGCGGGCCGTTGGTTGGCGCGGTCGTTACCGCTGCCGTGATCCTCGATCCGGCGCGCCCGATTGTCGGGTTGAATGATTCCAAAAAGCTAAGTGAAAAACGTCGTCTTGCGCTCTGTGAAGAGATCAAAGAGAAAGCGTTAAGCTGGAGCCTGGGCCGCGCGGAACCTCATGAAATCGACGAACTGAATATTTTACACGCGACCATGCTGGCGATGCAGCGTGCCGTCGCTGGGCTGCATATTGCGCCGGAATATGTGTTGATTGATGGTAACCGCTGCCCGAAATTACCGATGCCGTCGATGGCAGTGGTGAAAGGCGATAGCCGCGTACCGGAAATCAGTGCTGCGTCTATCCTGGCGAAAGTGACGCGCGACGCCGAAATGGCGGCGCTGGATATTGTTTTCCCGCAATATGGTTTTGCCCAACACAAAGGGTATCCAACCGCTTTTCATCTGGAAAAACTGGCTGAATATGGCGCGACTGAACATCATCGTCGCAGCTTTGGGCCTGTCAAACGCGCACTGGGACTTGCGTCCTGATTCTTGTGTCGAGATTAAGTAAACCGGAATCTGAAGATGTCTGAACCACGTTTCGTACACCTGCGGGTGCACAGCGACTACTCGATGATCGATGGCCTGGCCAAAACCGCACCGCTGGTAAAAAAGGCGGCGGCGTTGGGTATGCCAGCACTGGCGATCACCGATTTCACCAACCTTTGCGGTCTGGTGAAGTTCTACGGAGCGGGACATGGCGCAGGGATTAAGCCTATCGTCGGGGCAGATTTTAACGTCCAGTGCGACCTGCTGGGTGATGAGTTAACCCACCTGACGGTGCTGGCGGCGAACAATACCGGCTATCAGAATCTGACGTTACTGATCTCAAAAGCGTATCAGCGCGGTTACGGTGCCGCCGGACCGATCATCGATCGCGACTGGCTTATCGAATTAAACGAAGGGTTGATCCTTCTTTCCGGCGGGCGCATGGGCGACGTCGGACGCAGTCTTTTGCGTGGTAACAGCGCGCTGGTAGATGAGTGTGTCGCGTTTTATGAAGAACACTTCCCGGATCGCTATTTTCTCGAGCTGATCCGCACCGGCAGGCCGGACGAAGAAAGCTATCTGCACGCGGCGGTGGAACTGGCGGAAGCGCGCGGTTTGCCCGTCGTGGCGACCAACGACGTGCGCTTTATCGACAGCAGCGACTTTGACGCACACGAAATCCGCGTCGCGATCCACGACGGCTTTACCCTCGACGATCCTAACGCCCGCGTAACTATTCGCCGCAGCAATATATGCGTAGCGAAGAGGAGATGTGCGAGCTGTTTGCCGACATCCCAGAAGCCCTTGCCAACACCGTTGAGATCGCCAAACGCTGTAACGTAACTGTGCGTCTTGGTGAATACTTCCTGCCGCAGTTCCCGACCGGGGACATGAGCACCGAAGATTATCTGGTCAAGCGTGCAAAAGAGGGCCTGGAAGAGCGTCTGGCATTTTTATTCCCTGACGAAGAAGAACGTGTTAAGCGCCGCCCGGAATATGACGAGCGTCTGGAGACTGAACTTCAGGTTATCAACCAGATGGGCTTCCCGGGCTACTTCCTCATCGTTATGGAATTTATCCAGTGGTCGAAAGATAACGGCGTACCGGTAGGGCCGGGCCGTGGTTCCGGTGCAGGGTCACTGGTGGCCTACGCGCTGAAAATCACCGACCTCGATCCGCTGGAATTTGACCTGCTGTTCGAACGTTTCCTTAACCCGGAACGTGTCTCCATGCCTGACTTCGACGTTGACTTCTGTATGGAGAAACGCGACCAGGTTATCGAACACGTAGCGGACATGTACGGTCGTGATGCGGTATCGCAGATTATCACCTTCGGTACGATGGCGGCGAAAGCGGTGATCCGCGACGTAGGCCGCGTGCTGGGGCATCCGTACGGCTTTGTCGACCGTATCTCGAAACTGATCCCGCCCGATCCGGGGATGACGCTGGCGAAAGCGTTTGAAGCCGAGCCGCAGCTGCCGGAAATCTACGAAGCAGATGAAGAAGTTAAGGCGCTGATCGACATGGCGCGCAAACTGGAAGGGGTCACCCGTAACGCCGGTAAGCACGCCGGTGGGGTGGTTATCGCGCCGACCAAAATTACAGATTTTGCGCCACTTTATTGCGATGAAGAGGGCAAACATCCGGTCACCCAGTTTGATAAAAGCGACGTTGAATACGCCGGACTGGTGAAGTTCGACTTCCTCGGCTTGCGTACGCTCACCATCATCAACTGGGCGCTGGAGATGATCAACAAGCGGCGGGCGAAGAATGGCGAGCCGCCGCTGGATATCGCCGCGATCCCGCTGGATGACAAGAAAAGCTTCGACATGCTGCAACGCTCGGAAACCACGGCGGTATTCCAGCTTGAATCGCGCGGCATGAAGGACCTGATCAAGCGTCTGCAACCTGACTGCTTCGAAGATATGATCGCACTGGTGGCACTGTTCCGCCCCGGCCCGTTGCAATCAGGGATGGTGGATAACTTTATCGACCGTAAACATGGTCGCGAAGAGATTTCCTACCCGGATGTGCAGTGGCAGCATGAAAGCCTGAAACCGGTACTGGAGCCAACCTACGGCATCATCCTGTATCAGGAACAGGTCATGCAGATTGCGCAGGTGCTTTCTGGTTATACCCTCGGTGGCGCGGATATGCTGCGTCGTGCGATGGGTAAGAAAAAGCCGGAAGAGATGGCTAAGCAGCGTTCTGTATTTGCTGAAGGTGCAGAAAAGAACGGGATCAACGCTGAACTGGCGATGAAAATCTTCGATCTGGTGGAGAAATTCGCCGGTTACGGATTTAACAAATCGCACTCTGCGGCCTATGCTTTGGTGTCATATCAAACGTTATGGCTGAAAGCGCACTATCCGGCAGAGTTTATGGCGGCGGTAATGACTGCCGATATGGATAATACCGAGAAGGTGGTGGGCCTGGTGGATGAGTGCTGGCGGATGGGGCTGAAAATCCTGCCACCAGATATAAACTCCGGTCTTTACCATTTCCACGTCAACGACGACGGCGAAATCGTGTATGGTATTGGCGCGATCAAAGGGGTAGGTGAAGGTCCGATTGAGGCCATCATCGAAGCCCGTAATAAAGGCGGCTACTTCCGCGAACTGTTTGATCTCTGCGCCCGAACCGACACCAAAAAGTTAAACCGGCGAGTGCTGGAAAAACTGATCATGTCTGGGGCGTTTGACCGCTTGGGTCCACACCGCGCGGCGCTGATGAACTCGCTGGGCGATGCGTTAAAAGCGGCAGATCAACACGCGAAAGCGGAAGCTATCGGTCAGGCCGATATGTTCGGCGTGCTGGCCGAAGAGCCGGAACAAATAGAACAATCCTACGCCAGCTGCCAGCCGTGGCCGGAGCAGGTGGTGTTAGATGGGGAACGTGAAACGTTAGGTCTGTACCTGACGGGACACCCTATCAACCAGTATTTAAAAGAGATTGAGCGTTATGTCGGAGGCGTAAGGCTGAAAGACATGCACCCGACAGAACGTGGTAAAGTCACCACGGCTGCGGGGCTCGTTGTTGCCGCGCGGGTTATGGTCACCAAGCGCGGCAATCGTATCGGTATCTGCACGCTGGATGACCGTTCCGGGCGCCTGGAAGTGATGTTGTTTACAGACGCCCTGGATAAATACCAGCAATTGCTGGAAAAAGACCGCATACTTATCGTCAGCGGACAGGTCAGCTTTGATGACTTCAGCGGTGGGCTTAAAATGACCGCTCGCGAAGTGATGGATATTGACGAAGCCCGGGAAAAATATGCTCGCGGGCTTGCTATCTCGCTGACGGACAGGCAAATTGATGACCAGCTTTTAAACCGACTCCGTCAGTCTCTGGAACCCCACCGCTCTGGGACAATTCCAGTACATCTCTACTATCAGAGGGCGGATGCACGAGCGCGGTTGCGTTTTGGCGCGACGTGGCGTGTCTCTCCGAGCGATCGTTTATTAAACGATCTCCGTGGCCTCATTGGTTCGGAGCAGGTGGAACTGGAGTTTGACTAATACAGGAATACTATGAGTCTGAATTTCCTTGATTTTGAACAGCCGATTGCAGAGCTGGAAGCGAAAATCGATTCTCTGACTGCGGTTAGCCGTCAGGATGAGAAACTGGATATTAACATCGATGAAGAAGTGCATCGTCTGCGTGAAAAAAGCGTAGAACTGACACGTAAAATCTTCGCCGATCTCGGTGCATGGCAGATTGCGCAACTGGCACGCCATCCACAGCGTCCTTATACCCTGGATTACGTTCGCCTGGCATTTGATGAATTTGACGAACTGGCTGGCGACCGCGCGTATGCAGACGATAAAGCTATCGTCGGTGGTATCGCCCGTCTCGATGGTCGTCCGGTGATGATCATTGGTCATCAAAAAGGTCGTGAAACCAAAGAAAAAATTCGCCGTAACTTTGGTATGCCAGCGCCAGAAGGTTACCGCAAAGCACTGCGTCTGATGACAAATGGCTGAACGCTTTAAGATGCCTATCATCACCTTTATCGACACCCCGGGGGCATATCCGGGCGTGGGCGCAGAAGAGCGTGGTCAGTCTGAAGCCATCGCGCGCAACCTGCGTGAAATGTCTCGCCTTAGCGTACCGACTATTTGTACTGTTATCGGTGAAGGTGGTTCTGGCGGCGCGCTGGCGATTGGCGTGGGCGATAAAGTGAATATGCTGCAATACAGCACCTATTCCGTTATCTCGCCGGAAGGTTGCGCGTCCATTCTGTGGAAGAGCGCCGACAAAGCGCCGCTGGCGGCTGAAGCGATGGGTATCATCGCTCCGCGTTTGAAAGAACTGAAACTGATCGACTCCATCATCCCGGAACCGCTGGGCGGCGCTCACCGTAACCCGGAAGCGATGGCGGCATCGTTGAAAGCGCAGCTGCTGGCGGATCTAGCCGATCTCGACGTGTTAAGCACTGAAGATTTAAAAAATCGTCGTTATCAGCGCCTGATGAGCTACGGCTACGCGTAATCAGCAAATATTCTGAAAAGGGTCACTTCGGTGGCCTTTTTTTTCTATGTGGTTTATTTAGTCATATTATAAATACATTTAGATAATCTTACTTTCGTTTTCTCCTGCCATAAAATTCTTGAACTCATGTTGATAACTCCGATTTCGGAGGCATATACCAATATACACAGTGGTCAAAAATAATATAAATTTATCAATCTCATAGAATTTTTAAGGATAAAATATGAAAGCAATTTTAGGATTTGATCATCTTCTTATGCCGCGTGTTCTGGTGTTTTTTTACTGGCTGGCTATGGTGCTAACACTGATAGGCGGTGTCTTCTCCATATTTAGTGGAAACATTATCTTAGGGTTAGCTTATACCGTCATTGGTCTTATAAGCTGTCGTATGACTTTCGAATTAATTATGATAGCGTTTAAGAATAACGAATATTTGCGCCGCATTGCCGAGAGTGTTAGCAAGAATAGCGCAGAGTAATCTCCCGCAAAGCGCTTCACCAAACCGCATCTCAACCGCTATTACAGGCGTTTGAGATGTTGTTTTAAAGTCAGTGTAAATGTCTGATTCATCTTTCCTGTAATTTGTGCGTATTATCAATATATAGCGATGCACGTGCGTATCATATCAATGCAGGAGATTCTATGTTGGGTTTAAAACAGGTTCACCATATTGCGATTATTGCGACGGATTATGCGGTGAGCAAAGCTTTTTACTGCGACATTCTCGGCTTCACGCTGCAAAGCGAAGTCTATCGTGAAGCGCGAGATTCGTGGAAAGGGGATTTGGCACTTAATGGGCAGTACGTGATTGAGCTTTTCTCATTTCCGTTTCCGCCGCAACGACCCAGTCGACCGGAAGCCTGCGGCCTGCGCCATCTGGCTTTAAGCGTTGATGATATCGATACGGCAGTGGCGCACCTGGAAAGCAATAACGTGAAATGTGAAGCGATACGTATCGATCCATACACGCAAAAACGCTTCACGTTCTTTAACGACCCTGACGGACTGCCGCTGGAACTGTATGAGCAGTAAGGCTTGTCATTACTGCATTTGCCCGGTAACGTGCCGGGCATCGCTACTGTAAAATCGCGCTACCATGACACTCACACTGAATACACAACTTCTCACCTCACGCCAGATTCTGGCGGCCTTTAGCGGCGGGCTTGACTCCACCGTTCTGCTGCATCAGCTGGTGCAGTGGCGGGCGGAAAATCCGGGCGTCGTTTTGCGCGCTATCCATGTGCATCACGGTTTAAGTGCCAATGCTGATGCCTGGGTGCAACATTGTGAAAATATCTGCCAGCAGTGGCAGGTGCCGCTGGTGGTCGAGCGCGTACAACTTGCGCAAGAGGGGTTAGGCATTGAGGCCCAGGCGCGGCAGGCGCGTTATCAGGCATTTGCCCGCACCCTGTTGCCTGGTGAAGTACTGGTCACAGCACAACATCTTGACGATCAATGTGAAACCTTTCTGCTGGCGCTTAAACGCGGTAGCGGCCCTGCCGGGCTTTCGGCTATGGGGGAAGTCTCGGAGTTTGCCGGAACGCGGCTTATCCGCCCGTTCCTCGCCCGCACGCGGGGGGAACTGGCGCAGTGGGCGTTGGCGCATGGTTTACGCTGGATTGAAGACGAAAGTAATCAGGATGATAGCTACGATCGTAACTTCCTGCGCCTGCGCGTCGTGCCGTTATTGCAGCAGCGTTGGCCTCATTTTGCCGAAGCGACGGCCCGTAGTGCCGCACTTTGCGCCGAACAAGAGAGCCTGCTGGATGAACTGCTGGCGGATGATTTAGCGCATTGCCAAACGCCGCAAAGGACGCTGCAGATTACGCCAATGCTGGCGATGAGTGATGCCCGTCGCGCGGCGATTATCCGCCGCTGGCTGGCAGGGCTGAATGCACCAATGCCTTCCCGCGACGCGTTGGTGAGGATCTGGCAGGAAGTGGCGCTGGCGCGGGAAGATGCTTCCCCCTGTTTACGTTTGGGCGCGTTTGAAATCCGCCGCTATCAGTCGCAACTGTGGTGGATTAAATCCGTCGCCGGGCAAAGCGAAACCATTGTGCCGTGGCAGGCGTGGCAACAGCCGCTGGAATTACCGGCGGGGCTGGGAAGTGTACAGCTTACTGCGGGAGACGATATTCGCCCTCCGCGTGCAGACGAAGCAGTCAGCGTGCGTTTCAAAGCGCCAGGATTGCTGCATATTGTCGGGCGCAACGGCGGACGTAAGCTGAAGAAAATCTGGCAAGAGCTGGGCGTGCCGCCGTGGCTACGTGACACCACGCCACTGCTGTTTTATGGCGAAACGCTGATTGCGGCGGCAGGGGTATTTGTGACGCAAGAAGGTGTGGCTGAAGGTGAGAAGGGCGTAAGTTTTGTCTGGCAAAAAACGCTTAGTTAAGTGAAAGCCGGATAAGACGCTTCAAACGTCGCATCCGGCGAAAGTCAATCAGGACTCGCTCACTACCACCGTACCGATTTCCGGGTGGCTAAAGCTGGTAATTTTATCCAGACGTAGCTCGCGGGTTTCGCCAGCGGCCTCGACGACCAGATACTCCACATTTTTGCGGGAGACCAAATCGCTGGCCTTCGCCTGCAATTTTTCGCCATCTTTCAGCTCAAGTGTCAGCATTAAATGATGCTGGCAGGCGAGCTCAAGATTATCGTAATCATCACAATTGATTGGTTGATACGTATCATTCATTGACATAATCGCTCACCAGTAAGTTTGCCGCAGCGTATGCTGCTTTTTCCCTGACAGCCTCAGAAAGGGCGTCGTCGGCAGCCATTTCATTCAGCACTTTCAAAACGCAGCCCAGCGCGTCCGGAACGTATCCTAAGTCTCCGCTGGCGATTTCCGCGTACCGCTTGCGTATTAACTCACAATATTTTTCCACATGCCCTCCTGTCAGCACTCTGACTTAACCGTGGATGCAAGTCTAAGCCTACGAAGATAAACTCTGTTTCGCAAGGTGACTATACCACACTCATTTCTGCAATATCAGCGCCGCAACTGCACGTATTCCGTTACAATGGCCTCCTGATTCGAAAGGAGTTTTCTTATGGCGCTTAAAGCGACAATTTATAAAGCGACGGTTAATGTGGCCGATCTCGACCGCAACCAGTTTCTCGATGCCTCTCTGACGCTGGCGCGCCATCCTTCAGAAACCCAGGAGCGCATGATGCTGCGCCTGCTGGCGTGGCTAAAATATGCCGATGAACGTTTGCAATTTACCCGTGGTTTGTGTGCTGATGATGAGCCGGAAGCGTGGCTGCGTAACGATCACCTGGGCATTGATTTGTGGATTGAACTGGGGCTGCCGGATGAGCGGCGGATTAAGAAAGCCTGCACCCAGGCCGCAGAAGTGGCGCTGTTTGCCTATAATAGTCGGGCGGCGCAAATCTGGTGGCAGCAAAATCAGAGCAAATGTGCGCAGTTTGCCAATCTTTCCGTCTGGTATCTGGACGATGAACAACTGGCGAAAGTAAGCGCCTTTGCCGATCGTACCATGACGCTGCAGGCAACGATTCAGGATGGCGTGATCTGGTTATCGGATGATAAGAATAATCTGGAAGTGAACTTAACCGTCTGGCAACAACCTTCATGATTGTGATTTCCCGACATGTTGCTATCCCCGATGGTGAGCTTGAGATCACCGCCATTCGTGCGCAGGGCGCGGGCGGGCAGCATGTTAATAAGACCTCAACGGCTATTCATCTGCGTTTTGACATTCGGGCGTCCAGCCTGCCAGAGTATTACAAAGAGCGTCTGCTCGCCGCCAGCCATCATTTAATCAGCAGCGATGGCGTGATTGTCATTAAGGCGCAGGAATACCGTAGTCAGGAGCTCAACCGCGAAGCGGCGCTGGCCCGATTGGTGGCAGTGATTAAAGAATTAACAACAGAACAAAAAACCCGACGACCCACGCGGCCAACCCGCGCATCAAAAGAGCGCAGGCTGGCATCGAAGGCACAAAAATCAAGCGTGAAGGCGATGCGCGGCAAAGTGCGCAGCGGTCGGGAGTAAAAAGAAGGAATGGATGGTGAGAAAAGCGATAGTGACAGCGATGGCTGTAATCAGCCTCTTTACTCTGATGGGATGTAACAATCGGGCCGAAGTCGATACGCTTTCTCCGGCGCAGGCTGCCGAACTGAAACCGATGCCGCAAAGTTGGCGCGGCGTGCTGCCGTGTGCCGATTGCGAAGGGATCGAAACCTCTCTGTTCCTCGAAAAAGATGGAACCTGGGTGATGAACGAACGCTATCTTGGCGCTCGTGAAGAGCCTTCATCCTTTGCCTCCTACGGTACATGGGCGCGAACTGCCGACAAGCTGGTATTAACCGACAGCAAAGGTGAAAAGTCATATTATCGCGCGAAAGGGGATGCACTGGAGATGCTCGATCGTGAAGGTAATCCCATTGAATCGCAGTTCAACTACACGCTGGAACCGGCAAAATCGAGCATGCCAATGACGCCGATGACCCTGCGTGGCATGTATTTCTATATGGCTGATGCGGCGACCTTTACAGATTGCGCGACCGGAAAACGTTTTATGGTGGCGAATAACGCAGAGCTGGAGCGTGGCTACCTGGCTGCGCGGGGTAACAGTGAAAAACCGGTGTTACTGTCAGTTGAAGGTCACTTTACGCTGGAGGCTAATCCGGATACCGGTGCGCCGACCAAAGTATTCGCGCCCGATACGGCGGGTAAATTTTACCCGAACAAGGATTGCAGTAGTTTGGGGCTGTAACCCGTCTTGAGACAGAAACAAACGAAATATTGCCTCATGCGCTGCGCTTACCAGGCCTACAGCATACAATGCAATATTTTGAATTAGCACGATTTTGCAGGCCGGATAAGGCGTTCACGCCGCATCCGGCATTTTGCGCACGAGGCTGGCTTTTATCACTGAGTCAGTCCAACAAAGCGACTTGCTTTAATATAAATCCCTGGCTTCAGGTGCCCAACATACTGTAACTGCGTTTCTGGTTTAAATGCAGAGACATCACCACTACGCATATGCATCAGATCGGCAGGGCTAATCCAGCCCGATTGCGCCAGCGTAAGCGGATGCCCGGATTTGGCAAATGCATCCGTGACAAATTCCGAACAAAACCACGACTTTTTTGTCTCCTTCGCCCACACTGCTTAACTGCGCTTTCGCCAGGCCGCTGACGCACTGTTGGCGAAAATCTGCGGAAAAAGGATTCAGTGAGCACATCTGGCGGGTCACCATAAATGGAATGAACTCGACAATGCCGCGATAGTTATACCCGCTATCTTTGATTTTGTTGGCGAACGCGGTGATTTCTGTGGCTTGTTGCGGGGTAAGGTCCGGGACTCGTAGGACGAAAAGCTTATCACTGTGCTTCATGGCTTTTTTCAGGGAAACAATCTGGACGCCAGCGCCTGTCGCTTCTGCAACGTTATTATCACCCAGATAGATTGCAACGTGACTCACAGAGGAAGTGCTGAAGACGCGGATACCAAATGAGGTAACCCCAAGGCTTGAGGAGAACAGCAAATCGCCGGATTTGAGATCAGGTTCCGTTATTTCTTTTATTACTTGTTCGGTGAAAGAGCTTTGATGTTGGAATTTGATTGCCCATGTTTTTGCCTCGGCATCTACCGCTGTGGCTGATGAGTCTGGCTGGCTGATATCAACGGTACAGGCCGAAAAGTAAAAGAAAGCAGGGGACAAGCAGGCGGCAGTACGCCTTTGGTTTATCCATTTTATACAATCCATGTAAAAAAGGGTCCTGAAATTCAGGACCCTTTCTGGCATCAGCCTTTAATCTGTTTCACCAGATAATCGACGATGTCACCAGTTTTAATTAACTGTTTCTCGCCGTTACGACGATATTTATATTCGATATCGTCGTTGTCGAGGTTACGGTCGCCCAGCACAATAGTGTGCGGAATACCGATCAGTTCCATATCAGCAAACATCACACCTGGACGCTCTTTGCGGTCATCCAGCAGCACTTCGATACCTTGCGCGCGCAGCTCGCTGTACAGTTTCTCGGCCAGTTCCTGTACGCGGAAGGATTTGTGCATGTTCATCGGCAGAATCGCCACCTGGAACGGCGCGATAGCGTCAGGCCATACGATGCCGCGTTCGTCGTAGTTCTGCTCAATCGCCGCAGCTACCACACGCGTTACCCCGATACCGTAGCAACCCATCGTCAGGATTTGGTTACGACCATCTTCACCCTGTACGGAGGCTTTCAGTGCTTCGGAGTACTTGGTACCCAGCTGGAAGATGTGACCGACTTCGATACCACGTTTGATCAGCAGCGTACCCTGACCATCCGGGCTTGGATCGCCAGCCACCACGTTACGGATATCCGCAATTTCTGGGGTAGCGACATCGCGATCCCAGTTGATGCCGAAGTAGTGTTTACCATCGATGTTAGCACCAGCAGCGAAATCACTCATCGCCGCAACGGTACGGTCAATCACCACCGGAATCGGCATGTTTACCGGACCCAGTGAACCCGGACCAGCTTTAACCACGGCACGAATTTCTTCTTCGGTCGCGAAAGTCAGCGGGCTTGCAACCTGCGGCAGTTTTTCTGCTTTAACTTCGTTCAGCTCGTGATCACCGCGCACCAGCAGCGCAACCAGCGGGAAGCTACTGCCTTCAACCGCTTTAACCAGCAGAGTCTTAACCGTTTTCTCAATCGGCAGATTGAACTGTTCAACCAGTTCCGCGATGGTTTTCGCGTTCGGCGTATCAACCAGCGTCATCTCCTGGGTAGCTGCAGCGCGCGGTTCTTTCGGCGCGATAGCTTCTGCCAGTTCAATGTTCGCTGCATAGTCAGAGGTGTCGGAGAAGACCACATCGTCTTCACCGCTCTGCGCCAGCACCTGGAATTCGTGAGAGGCGCTGCCGCCGATAGAACCGGTGTCGGCCTGTACGGCGCGGAAATCCAGCCCCATGCGGCTGAAGATTTTGCTGTAGGCCGCATACATTGCATCGTAGGTTTCCTGCAGGGATTCCTGAGAAGTATGGAAAGAGTAAGCATCTTTCATCAGGAATTCGCGGGAACGCATGACGCCGAAACGCGGACGCACTTCGTCGCGGAACTTGGTCTGGATCTGATAGAAGTTCAGCGGCAGCTGTTTGTAAGAGCTAAGCTCGTTACGAATCAGGTCAGTGATAACTTCTTCATGAGTTGGGCCGAGTACGAACGGACGCTCGCCACGGTCAACAAAACGCAGCAGTTCCGGACCGTACTGTTCCCAACGACCACTCTCTTGCCACAAATCGGCTGGCTGAACCACCGGCATCGACACCTCGATCGCACCGGCGTTGTTCATCTCTTCACGCACGATGTTTTCGACTTTTTTCAGAACGCGCACGCCGGTCGGCAGCCAGGTATATAACCCGGAGGCCAGCTTGCGGATCATCCCGGCGCGCAGCATCAGCTGATGGCTGATCACCTCGGCGTCGGCAGGTGTCTCCTTGAGAGTGGAGAGCAGGTATTGGCTAGTACGCATGTTGTTACGGTTCCAGTTGGAAGGTAGAACAGGCTCAAGGCGAGCCTGGGACAAAAAAAGTGATTTAGTTTACCAGTGCAAAAGAAATGTCAAAAGAGAAGGGCGTGAATTTAACGCGGTTCCAGCGCAAAGACTTCAAAACCTGCGTCGGTGACGCGCCAGCGAACGTTAAAATCATGCAGCCAGACGGCATAGGTTTTACCCGTTTCCTCACCTTTACGATAGGCCGGGCGCGGGTCCTGCGCCAGTACTTCGCGGATAAACAGCGTTAACTGCGGATAACGCTTCTCCAGTGTCAAAAGCTGCTTTTCGACCTCTGCGGTAAAGCTCACCGCCATTTCTGCCGCTGGCGCATTTTGCGCATAGCTGGCGCTGGCATCGGGAAGCGATTCGGCAAAGGGGAGATACGGTTTGATATCCACCACCGGCGTACCATCGACGAGATCCAGACTGCCGAGCTTCAGAATCACGCTATCTTTATGGCAAACAATCTCTTTCAGCTCTACCAGCGACATACCAATCGGGTTAGGGCGGAAAGTGGAACGCGTAGCGAAAACACCCATTCTGGCATTGCCGCCAAGACGAGGCGGACGCACAGTCGGACGCCAGCCGCCTTCCATCGTTTGATGAAAGACGAACAGGATCCATAAATGGCTGAATGCTTCCAGGCCGCGAACGGCGTCGGCCTGGTTGTAGGGAGCAATGAGATGCAGTTCGCCGTTGGCGCTTTTTACCAGACCTGGCTGGCGCGGAACGGCGAATTTTTCTTTATAGGGCGAGCGAATAACGCCTATTTGCTCGAACTGGAAACTGCTCATTTCGCCGTAATGTTAAGCGCAGAACCGATACATACAGCCTGACGATAGCAGCCTGGCGTACCGCTGGTGACTTCGCAGCTATGCAGTAATACCGCATTGGCTTTCATTTTAGAGGCATTGATTTGCATCCGCTTACGCGCGGTTGGAATGCTCGGCGGAGAGTCCTGATTAGAGGCCTGGCATGAGTCGCCACTGACTTCACCGAGATCGCGGAACGGTTTGCCGACTAATTCTTCTGCATTGGTATAAATTCGGACCGGCGCGGCGCGCGGCGCTTTCGGTTTTGCTGGCTCCGTTTTTGCCTGGGAAGCAGTGCTTTGAACGGGTTCGACAGGGGATCTGCTTGACATGGAACAGCCGCTTAGCATGAGTGCTAATAAACAGATCGGTAAAGCACGCATAGTATTTCCTCAATGTATGATCAAAAACGTCAATATTGAATCAGGCGCTTGTAAAAATGACAAGACGGGCAAGCGCCCGTCCTGAATGATATTACAAATTGTGGAAACAGCCTAAATATTACCAGCCTTTAACAGCGCCGCCGTTAAACACTTTGTTTGCTGCTTCGTAAACTTCGTCAGACTGATAAGCCTGGACGAATTTCTTCACGTTCTCTGCGTCTTTGTTGTCTTCACGCGTCACGATCAGGTTTACGTACGGGGACTCTTTATCTTCGACAAAGATACCGTCTTTCGCCGGAGTCAGGCCAATCTGGCTGGCGTAGGTGGTGTTGATAACTGCCAGAGCGATTTGCGCGTCGTCCAGAGAGCGAGGCAGTTGCGGTGCTTCCAGCTCAACAATTTTCAGATTTTTTGGGTTCTCAACAACATCAAGAACGGTCGGCAGCAGGCCAACGCCATCTTTCAGTTTGATCAAGCCCACTTTTTGCAGCAGCAGCAGTGAACGACCAAGGTTAGTTGGGTCGTTTGGCACGGCAACCTGCGAACCATCCTGCAGTTCATCCAGTGATTTGATTTTCTTGGAGTAACCAGCAATTGGATAAACAAAAGTGTTGCCTACTGCGACCAGTTTGTAGCCACGATCTTTCAGTTGCTGATCAAGGTACGGTTTATGCTGGAAGGCGTTGGCGTCGATATCGCCTTTGCTTAATGCTTCGTTTGGCAGAACATAGTCGTTGAAGGTTACCAGCTCAACGTCCAGGCCATATTTGTCTTTCGCAACTTTCTGCGCGACTTCTGCAACCTGCTGTTCGGCACCAACAATCACGCCGACTTTAATGTGGTTTGGATCTTTTTCATCCTGGCCGCAGCCTACCAGTGCCAGTGATCCAATCAGGGCTCCCACTGCCGCAAAGGTTTTGAATTTGAACGCCATACCTTATTCCTTCTTCAATTATTTATGTTGTGTTGAACGTTACTTGCGAGTGACAGCCCGGACGATGCGGTCGCCTGCGAACTGAATTAAATAAACCAGAATAACCAGCAATACCAGTACCGTATTCATCACCGTCGCGTTGTAGCCGATGTAGCCATACTGATAGCCAATCTGACCTAAACCACCGGCACCGACTGCACCACCCATCGCGGAATAACCGACCAGGGTAATCAGGGTGATAGTTGCCGCATTCACCAGACCCGGCAGCGCTTCCGGTAACAGCACTTTACGGACGATCTGCATTGGCGTGGCACCCATTGCGCGGGAAGCTTCAATTAACCCGGTTGGGATCTCCAGCAGAGCGTTCTCGACCATACGGGCAATAAACGGCGCTGCGCCAACGGTTAACGGAACAATCGCTGCCTGCAAACCAATCGATGTACCGACAATAACGCGGGTAAACGGAATCATCCATACCAGCAATATAATGAACGGGATTGAACGGAAAATGTTCACAATCGCAGAAACGGTACGATACAGCTTCGCGTTAGCAATAATTTGCCCCGGACGCGTGACATAAAGCAGAACACCAACCGGCAGACCAATCACAAACCCAAAAACCGGATACGAAGGTCATTGCCAGCGTTTCCCATACGCCACGAACCAGCAGCCACATCATCGGCTCAGACATAACCCAGTACCTCTACTTTTACATGGTGTTCCTGCAGCCAGGCAATGGCGGCTTGCGTATCTTGTTGTGTGCCGTGCATTTCAGTCAGCATGATGCCGAACTTAACGCCACCGGCGTAATCCATCTGCGCGCTAATAATGTTGTTGTTGACGTTGAAACGACGCGCGGTTTCAGAAAGCAGTGGGGCATCGACCGACTGACCGGTAAACTCCAGACGCAGCATCGGCACGCAGTCAGTGAACGGCTCCGCTTGCAGACGTTCCTGATAATCTTCCGGGATATCCAGATGCAGGGTCGACTGAATAAATTTCTGCGCCAGCGGCGTTTTCGGATGCGAGAACACTTCACTTACCTTGTCCTGCTCGATCAGTTCGCCATTGCTGATGACCGCCACGCAATCACAAATGCGCTTCACAACGTCCATTTCGTGAGTGATCAACAGAATCGTCAAACCCAGACGGCGGTTGATGTCTTTCAGCAGTTCGAGAATAGAACGTGTCGTTGCCGGGTCCAGCGCGCTGGTGGCTTCATCACACAGCAATACTTTGGGATTGCTGGCTAACGCACGGGCAATTGCCACGCGCTGTTTCTGCCCACCGGAAAGGTTCGACGGATAGCTATCATGCTTATCGCCAAGACCAACCAATGACAGCAATTCCGTCACGCGACGTTTGATCTCGTCTTTCGGTGTGTTGTCCAGCTCCAGCGGCAGAGCCACGTTGCCAAAAACAGTACGCGAAGAGAGCAGGTTAAAATGCTGGAAAATCATACCAATCTGGCGGCGAGCTTTAGTCAACTCAGATTCTGACAGCGTGGTCAGCTCCTGGCCATCGACCAGCACGCTACCCTCGGTTGGGCGCTCCAGCAGGTTTACACAACGTATAAGCGTACTCTTACCCGCGCCTGAGGCACCGATAACGCCATAAATTTGTCCAGCTGGCACATGCAGGCTGACGTTGTTCAACGCCTGGATGGTACGGGTGCCCTGGTGGAACACTTTGGTGATATTCGAAAGTTTTATCATTGATTATTTATTATCGTCATTAAGTTAGTCGTGGCATTTCGAATGCCTGAAACGGGCAACGCCGTCAATGAAATGGATGTTAAGGCATCCAGACGTCTAAATCAATCAGGTTTATGCGAAGAGCACTTTCTTGCAGGTCGAAACATGCGATACTAGCGTCACATGCCTTATTAAGGAGCTATAAAAGGTGGCGAAGAGCGTACCCGCAATTTTTTCTTGACCGTGATGGCACCATTAATGTCGATCACGGCTATGTCCATGAGATCGACAACTTTGAATTTATCGACGGTGTTATTGACGCCATGCGCGAGCTAAAAAAAATGGGCTTTGCGCTGGTGGTAGTAACCAACCAGTCTGGCATTGCTCGCGGTAAATTTACTGAAGCACAGTTTGAAACGCTGACCGAGTGGATGGACTGGTCGCTGGCGGACCGAGATGTCGATCTGGATGGTATCTATTATTGCCCGCATCATCCGCAGGGTAGTGTCGAAGAGTTTCGCCAGGTCTGCGATTGCCGCAAACCACATCCGGGGATGCTTTTGTCAGCACGCGATTATTTGCATATTGATATGGCCGCTTCTTATATGGTGGGCGATAAATTAGAAGATATGCAGGCAGCGGCTGCGGCGAACGTGGGAACAAAAGTGCTGGTGCGTACGGGTAAACCTATTACGCCTGAAGCAGAAAACGCGGCGGATTGGGTGTTAAATAGCCTGGCAGACCTGCCGCAAGCGATAAAAAAGCAGCAAAAATCGGCGTAATGACTAAAAGATGAGCGGTTGAAATAAAAATGCATTTTTCCGCTTGTCTTCCTGAGCCGACTCCCTATAATGCGCCTCCATCGACACGGCGGATGTGAATCACTTCACACAAACAGCCGGTTCGGTTGAAGAGAAAAATCCTGAAATTCAGGGTTGACTCTGAAAGAGGAAAGCGTAATATACGCCACCTCGCGACAGTGAGCTGAAAGCCGCGTTGCAACTGCTCTTTAACAATTTATCAGACAATCTGTGTGGGCACTCGAAGATACGGATTCTTAACGTCGCAAGACGAAAAATGAATACCAAGTCTCAAGAGTGAACACGTAATTCATTACGAAGTTTAATTCTTTGAGCATCAAACTTTTAAATTGAAGAGTTTGATCATGGCTCAGATTGAACGCTGGCGGCAGGCCTAACACATGCAAGTCGAACGGTAACAGGAAGAAGCTTGCTTCTTTGCTGACGAGTGGCGGACGGGTGAGTAATGTCTGGGAAACTGCCTGATGGAGGGGATAACTACTGGAAACGGTAGCTAATACCGCATAACGTCGCAAGACCAAAGAGGGG
>NZ_PDIG01000010.1:0-41406 GCF_004745185.1 Escherichia sp. E2661 | reverse complement strand
GTGAGACAGTTCGGTCCCTATCTGCCGTGGGCGCTGGAGAACGTGAGGGGGGCTGCGTCCTACGTGACGAGAGGACCGGAGGTGGACGCATCACTGGTGTTCGGGTTGTCATGCCAATGGCACTGCCCGGTAGCTAAATGCGGAAGAGATAAGTGCTGAAAGCATCTAAGCACGAAACTTGCCCCGACGATGAGTTCTCCCTGAGACTTTAAGTCTCCTGAAGGAACGTTGAAGACGACGACGTTGATAGGCCGGGTGTGTAAGCGCAGCGATGCGTTGAGCTAACCGGTACTAATGAACCGTGAGGCTTAACCTTACAACGCCGAAGATGTTTTGGCGGAAGAGACATCGATAAGTAAGCTTGATAACAGATTAGATTAACCGGCGTAAGCGGGTTAATAAAACAGAATTTGCCTGGCGGCACTAGCGCGGTGGTCCCACCTGACCCCATGCCGAACTCAGAAGTGAAACGCCGTAGCGCCGATGGTAGTGTGGGGTCTCCCCATGCGAGAGTAGGGAACTGCCAGGCATCAAATTAAGCAGTAAGCCGGTCATAAAACCGGTGGTTGTAAAAGAATTCGGTGGAGCGGTAGTTCAGTCGGTTAGAATACCTGCCTGTCACGCAGGGGGTCGCGGGTTCGAGTCCCGTCCGTTCCGCCACTTATTAAGAAGCCTCGAGTTAACGCTCGAGGTTTTTTTTCGTCTGTATTTCTATTATTGCCAAAATCGCAAAAATCCTCTGCGTTTTACGCCCTTTTTCCGCAACAGTCTAAAGCTCATAATCACCTTAGTTAACGAAAATAGCATTAAAAGAGGCATATTATGGCTATCCCTGCATTTGGTTTAGGTACTTTCCGTCTCAAAGACGACGTTGTTATTTCATCTGTGAAAACGGCGCTTGAACTTGGTTATCGCGCAATTGATACCGCACAAATCTATGATAACGAAGCCGCAGTAGGTCAGGCGATTGCAGAAAGTGGCGTGCCACGTCATGAACTCTACATCACCACTAAAATCTGGATTGAAAATCTCAGCAAAGACAAATTGATCCCGAGTCTGAAAGAGAGCCTGCAAAAATTGCGTACTGATTATGTTGATCTGACGCTAATCCACTGGCCGTCACCAAACGATGAAGTCTCTGTTGAAGAGTTTATGCAGGCGCTGCTGGAAGCCAAAAAACAAGGGCTGACGCGTGAGATCGGTATTTCCAACTTCACGATCCCATTGATGGAAAAAGCGATTGCTGCTGTTGGCGCTGAAAACATCGCCACCAACCAGATTGAACTCTCTCCTTATCTGCAAAACCGTAAAGTGGTTGATTGGGCCAAACAGCACGGCATTCATATCACTTCCTATATGACGCTGGCTTATGGTAAGGCACTGAAAGATGAGGTTATTGCTCGTATTGCAGCTAAACACAATGCGACCCCGGCACAAGTGATTCTGACGTGGGCGATGGGGGAAGGTTACTCCGTAATTCCTTCTTCTACTAAACGTGAAAACCTGGAGAGTAATCTTAAGGCACAAAATTTACAGCTTGATGCCGAAGATAAAAAAGCGATCGCCGCACTGGATTGCAACGACCGCCTGGTTAGCCCGGAAGGTCTGGCTCCTGAATGGGATTAAGTCTCTCTGACAGCTCCTCCGGGAGCTGTTTTTACATGCTCGCTAAGGAAATCGATAAAAGCCCGGATGCGCGTACTTACCGCACGGTCGCTGTAATAGACTGCACTGAATGGCATTTCAACTGGCAACACTTTATCTGCCATTAACTCCACCAATTCTCCGCGAGCGATTTCTCTGTCGATCATGTAATCGGACAAACACGCAATCCCGTTGCCACTCAGGCAAAGCTGTTTCAGTGTTTCCCCACTATTGGATGACAAACCGTACTTCACCTCATGTAATTGTCCATCACTACAGGCTATCGGCCAGGTATTGAGGGAAGCGGGTTCAGTGAATCCAAGACAAACATGTTGCTTTAAATCGTCGATCGTTTCTGGCTTCCCGTAGCGGGAAATATAATCAGGGGAGGCGATAATTTTTCGATAACTGTTAAATAACGGCCTGGCACGTAAGCTGGAATCCGTTAACGTACCGGCGCGTATCGCGACATCTACTTTTCTTTCGATCAAATTAATAATCGTTTCGGAGGAGACTAGCGATAAAGTGACTTCCGGATAGCGTTCACGGAAAGGCTTAATCAACGGCATCAGAAAGTGCAGCACCACTGGCGTCGCGGCATCGATCCGTAACAGTCCACGCGGTGTATTACGCGTCTCCATAATTTCTGATTCTGCCGCAGCCATCTCCTGCAAAATCAACTGCACGCGACGAAAATAACGCTCGCCTTCTTCCGTCAGGCTAAGTTGTCGCGTGGTCCGATTAAGCAGGCTAACGCCGAGTTTCATCTCCAGCTTTTTCACCGCCCGGCTTACCGCTGAGTTTGCTTGCCCTAATTGTTCCGCTGCCCGGCTAAAACTGCCGCTTTCGACGACCGAAACAAAAATGGCGAGTTCTTCCGACGTGGCTTTCATTTTTGCTCCTGTTGCAAAATAGAAGAGATATTTTGAATTAATTTGTCATTAAACCATCAGGATATGTGATATGTCATCCGATTTAATGTTCTCAATAATGAGCAAAATTCTGACCGGTGTAAGCACTTGCTTACATAACAATATACAATTGCTCGTTGAAAGAGTGAGCTAAAATCCCTATAACAGTAGAACCCTCCCGAGTGAGGAAGGGGTGACGTAATAGAGGTTTCAAAGTCAAAAGTGCGAAAAAACACCTATGCCATGCGCTATGTTGCCGGACAACCTGCGGAAAGGATCTTACCGCCGGGGTCTTTTGCGAGCATCGGCCAGGCATTACCACCCGGAGAACCGTTAAGTACCGAAGAGCGTATTCGGATCCTGGTGTGGAACATATACAAACAGCAACGCGCTGAATGGTTGTCGGTATTAAAGAACTACGGCAAAGATGCACATCTGGTGTTATTGCAGGAAGCGCAGACAACGCCAGAGTTAGTACAGTTTGCGACTGCTAACTATCTTGCTGCCGATCAGGTACCCGCTTTCGTGCTGCCGCAGCATCCTTCCGGTGTCATGACCCTTTCGGCGGCGCATCCTATTTATTGCTGCCCGTTACGCGAACGTGAACCTATTTTACGTCTGGCGAAATCAGCGCTGGTGACGGTCTACCCATTACCTGATACCCGCCTGTTGATGGTCGTCAATATTCACGCCGTCAACTTTAGTCTGGGCGTAGATGTTTACAGTAAGCAGTTGCTTCCTATTGGCGATCAGATTGCCCATCACAGCGGCCCGGTCATTATGGCGGGAGATTTCAATGCCTGGAGCCGTAGAAGGATGAACGCGCTATATCGCTTTGCGCGGGAAATGTCGCTGCGCCAGGTGCGTTTTACCGATGATCAGCGCCGTCGGGCGTTTGGTCGCCCGCTCGATTTTGTTTTTCTACCGTGGTCTTAACGTCAGCGAAGCTTCTGTACTGGTTACGCGCGCTTCCGATCACAATCCGCTACTCGTTGAATTCAGTCCCGGCAAGCCTGATAAATAAGGTATGTCAGGTCTGCCACAGGGCAGACCAACGTTTGGCGCTGCCCTTTATACTCAAACAACAAAAGGACAGCGCAATGACAATACAATCCCACCATGACCACGTAGAAAAGCAGTTTAGCTCGCAGGCCAGTGAGTATTTAACCAGTACCGTACATGCATCCGGGCGAGATTTACAGCGCCTGGCGGTGCGTCTGGCTGATTATCCTGATGCAAATGTACTTGATATGGGCTGCGGAGCTGGGCATGCCAGCTTTGTCGCTGCGCAAAACGTGAGCGCGGTGGTGGCGTATGACTTATCTGCCCAAATGCTGGATGTCGTGGCACAAGCTGCCGAAGCCCGGCACCTGAAAAATATCACCACCCGCCAGGGATATGCCGAAAGTCTGCCATTTGCCGATAACGCATTTGATATTGTTATCAGCCGTTATTCTGCCCATCACTGGCATGATGTTGGTGCAACACTGCGTGAAGTGAATCGGATATTGAAACCCAGCGGTAGGCTGATTGTGATGGACGTAATGTCTCCGGGTCACCCAGTGCGCGACATCTGGTTACAGACGGTAGAAGCATTACGCGATACCTCTCACGTACGAAACTACGCCAGCGGTGAGTGGTTGACGTTAATCAATGAAGCCAATCTGATAGTTGATAATTTAATTACAGATAAGTTACCGCTGGAATTTTCTTCATGGGGCGCCAGAATGCGTACGCCAGAAGCATTAGTAGACGCTATTCGCATTTACCAACAGAGCGCATCGACAGAGGTGAAAACGTATTTTGCCTTACAGAATGACGGCTCTTTCACCAGTGATATCATCATGGTAGAAGCACATAAAGCGGTATAAATAAAAAAGGCACCGGGGGAATCGGTGCCTTTTTATTATCTGGTTTGTCAGGAATCTGGCATGTTGTTGTTTTTCACAAACAACGTCAGCTTATCGCCTGGTTGCAGATTCGCAGTGTCGCTGTTCCAGCGCATCACATCTTTGATGTTCACGCCGTGGCGTTTAGCAATGCTTGAAAGCGAATCGCCTTTGCGCACACGATACGTAATGCTATCGCTGTTGTTTGCCAGCCGCTGTGCGCTACTACCTGCGCCAATCGTCAGACTTTGGCCTGGTTTCAGCTTAGATCCGCGCAGTTTATTCCACTGCTGCAAATCTTTGGTGCTTACGCCGAGACGTGAAGCGATACTTGAAAGCGTGTCGCCAGAACGAACGGTGTAAACGCGACTGTTAAGCGGCGTATTGTCGGCAACCAGTGTCGACTGTACAGCAGCAATTTCGCCGGAAGCCAGAGATTCACGCAGTTGATCTGCATGCTTCTTTGGCACCATCACGTACTGCGGGCCACTTGCGCCCAGCGTGGAGCCTTTCACGCCAGCGTTGAATGTCTTCAGCTTGCTGACGGAAATTCCCGCCATATCTGCAACCTTCGCCATATCAACCGGGCTACTCAGGTGTACACGCGCCAGAGCACGGCTTTCATCGGTCGTCGGCAGACGTACGCCATAACGTTTGCTGTTTTTGAGAATATCGCTCAATGCCAGCATTTTAGGCACGTACTGCTTCGTTTCCTGCGGCAACGGTAACGACCAAAAGTCCGTGGATTTCCCACGTGCTTTGTTCGTTTTAATTGCCTTCATGACCCGACCTTCGCCGCTATTATAAGCCGCTACGGTCAAAAGCCAGTCGCCGTCAAACATCTTGTTCAGACGTTGCATCATGTTCAGCGCGGCGGTTGTTGAAGCAACAACATCGCGACGCGCGTCATAAGTGCGAGTCTGTTTCAAACCATAATTGCGCCCCGTGCTCGGAATGATCTGCCAGATGCCTGCGGCATTGGCGCCAGACGTCGCGTGAGGATCAAAAGCGCTCTCCACTATGGGTAGTAGTACCAGTTCCATAGGCATGTTACGTTTTTTAACTTGCCCGGCTATCCAGTACATATACGGCTCTGCCCGTAAAGTTACATCGTGGAGATAGCTCTTATTGCGTAAATATTTCTGTTTCTGTTCGCGAATCCGGTCATTTTCCGGAATTCCCATCTTTAGCTCGTCGCCAATGAAAGCCCACAAGTCACCATCTGGCGCGATAGACGTCCCATCGTCCATCCATCGTGCCTGACTTGTAAACTTTGCTGCTTCCCCTTGACCAGCTGCAGAAAGGCTCTGTGCGTGCTGTTGGACGTTACCGGTACTCTGGCAACCCACGAGCAGGACAGAGGCGAGTAATATCGCTTTTGCCTTCATGTGTGTGTCAATAGTTGCTTAAAAGACGACCGATCATAACGGCGAACGAAGCCGATGACAAGAAAGTTTTATCAGAATCTATCTTTCTTTGACCTTAACCAGGCAAAACGCGCCTCAGGTTGTTGCAATAATGTTTCTTTATTAATTACATTAATTAAATCAATATCTTCTGTTCTTAAAAAAACATTAATTTTCCGCTCATTTTTCAGAATTACGGGGAGTGTAATTTGATTTTTTGCCCGTAACTCAATAACTTTACGATAATAATCATTTATGGACAAATCGTGCGGAAGAATACTCAAGGCAAACTTCATATTTGATAAAGTATATTCATGAGCACAACATACCAGTGTATCGTCAGGTAGAGCACTTAATTTTTTAAGTGATTGATACATTTGAGAAGCTGTACCTTCAAATAATCGCCCGCAGCCACCAGAGAAAAGAGTATCACCGCAAAATAGATAAGGATTGCTGAAGTAACAGATGTGTCCTAAAGTGTGACCTGGTGTAGCAATTACACTAAATTCATGCCCCAAAACGAAGGCAGTATCACCATCTTTGACTACCTGCGTTGTTCCCTTATCTTGTGTCTCTTGTGGACCGTAGACCACAATTTGCGGAAACTTTTCCACCAGTTCTTTTACGCCGCCAACGTGATCTTGGTGATGGTGGGTGAGAAATATGGCCTCCGGTTGCCAGTTATTGGCGGCAATGGCCTTTACTACCGGCTCCGCTTCTCCAGGATCGACAATCAGGCAACGGCCTGCTTCATCATTCAAAACCCAGATGTAATTGTCATCAAAGGCAGGAATACTGTTAAGATTCATATATTACCTCTCAGTGTGAAACGGAAGGTTGTGATGAAACCGGCAAGGAACCCTCAAACAGTCGTGGCTCCTGATTGCTGGGGCGATTTGCCCTGGGGAGAGCTTTATCGCAAGGCGCTGGAGCGCCAGCTCAACCCATGGTTCACGAAAATGTATGGTTTTCATCTGCTTAAGATTGGCAATTTAAGCGCAGAAATCAATTGCGAAGCGTGCGCGGTTTCTCATCAAGTGAATGTTTCTGCGCAAGGAATGCCCGTACAGGTGCAGGCGGACCCACTTCATCTTCCTTTTGCCGATAAATCCGTCGATGTTTGTCTACTGGCGCATACGCTGCCATGGTGCACCGATCCGCATCGTTTGTTGCGTGAAGCCGATCGGGTATTGATTGATGATGGCTGGCTGGTCATTAGTGGCTTCAATCCCATCAGTTTAATGGGATTACGTAAACTTGTGCCAGTCTTGCGAAAAACATCGCCTTATAACAGCCGGATGTTTACCTTGATGCGGCAACTGGACTGGCTCTCTTTGTTGAATTTTGAAGTGCTACACGCCAGCCGTTTCCACGTTCTCCCGTGGAATAAACATGGTGGAAAACTATTGAGCGCGCATATTCCTGCGCTTGGTTGCTTACAACTTATCGTTGCCCGGAAACGGACTATTCCTTTAACGCTCAACCCGATGAAACAGAGCAAAAACAAACCGCGAATTCGCCAGGCGGTCGGCGCCACCCGGCAATTTCGTAAACCACAGGCTTAAACTTCGACTTGGTAGCCCGTATCTTCCAGTGTGGGATTCATTGCCGCGGCACGAGCCAGTTCATCGCAACGTTCGTTTTCTGGATGACCGGCATGGCCTTTTACCCATTCCCATTTGATTTGATGCTGCCCCAACGCAGCATCAAGACGTTGCCAGAGATCGACATTTTTTTACTGGTTTTTTGTCTGCTGTTTTCCAGCCACGTTTTTTTCCAGTTATGGATCCACTGGGTGATCCCCTGGCGGACATACTGGCTGTCGGTACTCAGAATGACTTCACAGTGTTCTTTTAACGCTTCCAGCGCGACAATAGCGGCCATCAACTCCATACGGTTGTTGGTGGTGCGGGTGTAGCCAGCGCTAAAAGTTTTTTCGCGTCCACGATAGCGTAAAATAGCACCGTAACCCCCAGGTCCAGGATTACCCAGACACGAACCATCGGTGAAAATTTCTACCTGTTTAAGCATCTCTGGTAGACTTCCTGTAATTGAATCGAACTGTAAAACGACAAGTCTGACATAAATGACCGCTATGAGCACTGCAATTACACGCCAGATCGTTCTCGATACCGAAACCACCGGTATGAACCAGATTGGCGCGCACTATGAAGGCCACAAGATCATTGAGATTGGTGCCGTTGAAGTGGTGAACCGTCGACTGACGGGCAATAACTTCCATGTTTATCTCAAACCCGATCGCTGGTGGATCCGGAAGCCTTTGGCGTACATGGTATTGCCGATGAATTTTTGCTCGATAAGCCCACGTTTGCCGAAGTAGCCGATGAGTTCATGGACTATATTCGCGGCGCGGAGCTGGTTATCCATAACGCAGCGTTCGATATCGGCTTTATGGACTACGAGTTTTCGTTGCTTAAGCGCGATATTCCGAAGACGAATACCTTCTGTAAGGTCACCGATAGCCTTGCGGTGGCGAGGAAAATGTTTCCCGGTAAGCGCAACAGCCTCGATGCATTATGTGCTCGCTACGAAATAGATAACAGTAAACGAACGCTGCACGGGGCATTACTCGATGCCCAGATCCTTGCGGAAGTTTATCTGGCGATGACCGGTGGTCAAACGTCGATGGCTTTTGCGATGGAAGGAGAGGCACAACAGCAGCAAGGTGAAGCAACAATTCAGCGCATTGTACGTCAGGCAAGTAAGTTACGCGTTGTTTTTGCAACAGATGAAGAGCTTGCAGCACATGAAGCCCGTCTCGATCTGGTGCAGAAGAAGGGCGGAAGCTGCCTCTGGCGGGCATAAATACCTGTGAAAGGCGCTAAAAATAGCGACTTGGGCGATTTTTGCAGCAAACGATTCAAAAGATGAGAAAAATCGTTGACGAAGGCTGAGGCAATCCGTAATATTCGCCTCGTTCCCAAAGGAACACAACACGGAGCGGTAGTTCAGTCGGTTAGAATACCTGCCTGTCACGCAGGGGGTCGCGGGTTCGAGTCCCGTCCGTTCCGCCAATATTCAGAAAGCCTGAGTCAGTAATGATTCAGGATTTCGTCGTTTTTGCCTTCAGGAGAGTTTGTCACCCCTGAAGGCAAATAGATATAATCTAAAAAACTGTCACATCATATAATGACCAGCTATTATAAATTCTGGCCATTTCTGTTATTCCAACGCATCCCATTTCTCCAGTAATTCTGCTGGAATTTCATTTATTACTTCCGAGAAGCGTTTTCCGACCAGACGCTCTGCCTGACGCAACAAGGGAATAGTCGGACTGCTCGGCTCACTATACTCAAACCAGCGATGTATAACTCTCAAACGTTCCAGTGCATCGTTCCGGTCGCTAATTTGCCTTTGTTCTGCGCAGACCTTTCCGGTCTTTTCAGCAGGTATATCTTCGAGTGGTGCAACATACTCTGCTTGTATCGTTTCAGTATTATTGATGGAGACATGCTCCTGATGAACAACCAATGTTTCCTGTGATGGGATCTCTGGCGTGGTTGATTGCACCGCTCCCGGTAACAGGGTCAGCAGTTGCGTAAGCCTCGAAAAGTCCGGAGCATGGTCATTCAGCATTTTACGCGCATGGCGTTGCAGTCGCTCAGTGTTTTCAGCGGCCTGGCGAAAAGCGTCTAGCGGCAGTACACCGCGAGCTTCCAGATCGGCCAATTGCTGACGTACCGATTCCGGCGCCAGGGCATCCGCCGGGCGTGATGCAGACAACGAGCGTTCCACATCTCGTACCTGGAGGCGCAAAGCGGCATTATTTGACAGCGTAATGCCTCGGATATCCGCCATTACGCCTTCGTGGTCCAGCAACGCCGATAGTGCGTTGCTGCGCGCCACTGCCGCATCTTCGGCGGTGATATCTTCAGTTGCAAGCAGTTGTGGATGGATGGTATCCGGGTACAAGCTGCACAGCGTTTCGAGTTGCGTGAGTGCCTCTGCCAGTCCTCTGGCTCCGGCCTGCTGGATACGGCAGCGCAGTAGAATCACCAGGATTCGGATATCTTTGCTTCGTGTCAGCAGGCGGCGAGCGTCTCGCTCGAGTTCTGCCCAGTTAATGGTTTCCGGCGTACTGACAAAATCGCCATATTGCGCTTCTTCACGCGGTGCAGCGCGGGTGAACAGCAGCAGGTATTCCGGATCATATTCCAGATCCGGGCCACAGGGGCGTTCGGCCGAAATAGGGTCTGACAGAGATGTATCCATTAAATTATCCTTAGTGCGCCAGATAGTGCTCAGGTTCGAAAATCATGCCTGTCACCGGATCGTCGTGCATGGCTTTTCCAGCCCAGGCGGTCCAGCCTAACTGATATGGGCCGCCGGTAACGGCAGGAGGAGCGGCGTGTGGTTTTAGCTGTAGCTCAATTTCCCAGCAGTATTCAAACCCGGTAAAGGCGCGAACCAATTCCGTCAATACGGGCAGGTTGTTGCCGCCAGGCAGGAAGCGTTGATAATCGGCCAGCGTCAGTGGGCCAATCACCAGTCTGAACTTATACTGCATGTCCGGTACGGCCTGACCGATGAGTGCGCCGTTGCCAATGATGGAAGAAAGGGCTGGTGTCCCCAGCCGGGTAATTTCATCATCTGCCACGGGTATCCAGTGCAGGACATATTCCTGTATCCGGAAAGGCACGCCGAAATAGTGCGCCAGCGTGGCAGCCAGCCCGTCTGGATTGCGTGATTCGCGCGCCAGATGAGCCGATGCCGCCAGGCGAACGTGATCCGGTAGCGGGCTGTCTACACTTTCTCGCAAATCTTGCCCGCTGAGGCTGGCGATATAAAAGGCAAATCGGTCATATTTCGGTTTATCCAGACCACCTCCAGCTGACTGGGCGCTGCGCCAGGCCTGATAAAACTGGGTCAGCCAGCGGTGATGAAAAAGGTCAGTAAAACAGGTTAGCGTCGGATCGCGGTAGCTTTCGGTCCGGTTACGCGCCAGCTCGGTGTAGTGCAGCGGCAGCGGGCCATTCGGCCCCCACAGCCCGAGGCTGTACAGACTGACGTGCAGGCGCCCTTCCTGCCAGCTTACACTGGCGATTTCCCGTGGTGCAAAAGTCAGCGCAGGTGTTTGCCCGAGGCGGAATTTTTCCATTCGTGGCTGCCAGGCACTACCTGCAGGGACGGTACACAACTGTACATTCACGCGGCGCATCAGGTTCAGAAAACCGTAACGCCAGGGCATTCCCTGCGCCTGAGTGAAATCGCCGTTCATACACTTCCCCGCTGTCCGGCCCTGACCGGCCAGGTTATAATTTTGCCGCGCTGCATACTGTGCAGCGTCATCTGCGAGAAGGTATTAATGGAAACATGACGGGCGATATAGTGTTCCAGCACCAGGCCGAACAGATACGGACTGATGCCAGAAAAACCTTCTTCATCCACCGTCAGCTCACAACAGACGCCGCGACCATAGACCAGCAGCCCGGAACCCGGCAGACGGCGGGTGACCGGCGTTGTTTTGCAGCCAATCAGGCTGCGTACCTGTCGTGATTGCGGACTGTCATGCGCCGGAATAAACAGGTTAAGCAGATCGCGTAGCGCTTGACCGCCGGTACGGTGATCCAGATCGGCCAACGGCAGATAATTAAAGGATAACTGGCGGATCAACCGCCAGGCCATTTCACGTTCCGCCAGTGGATGCTGCGGCGGACGAGGCGGGCGAATAAGTCCCACGCCCGCCACCGGGATGGCCGCATCCACGGTCAGATCGTCCCAGCCATTGCGTGCAATAAGGCAGGGGAGATCGCGGTTGGTGACCATGGCCGTGATGGTGATATGGCGCAGATTTTCCGGGTATGGCGCTTCATATTGGTCAACCAGTGACAGGAACACTTCCGATCCCGTATAGGGGCTGCGGGTGCCGTAGCGGCGGGCGTTTTCCGACAACCGACGCGGCTCCCGGCGCAGGGAAAAATAGCGCCCGTGGTTGCCTTCATCGTTATTGCGGGTGTGGTAGAGCGGGCGAAAGGTCATTTTCCGTGTAGTGTCGGTTTCCAGCCCTTCCACTTCCTGGACCGAGAACACCTCATAATCCAGTGGATGGGTCCTGTCCACCACAAGGTGCTGCTCTGTCGAGCTGTGGGTGACGTCGATTCGGGCGGTGACGCGGGGAAAAAGGTTAACAACCGGGGTGCAGAACAGGCTGAACTGTGACGCATTTGTCTGGTGGATCAGCCAGTCCGGCGGCAGGTGGTTTAGTAAGATCACAATCTCCGCCACGCCGCCGTTAATTTTCTGTAACCCGGCAGACAGACCTGCCGGGGTGAAAAAATAAAAGCGTTCCGGACATGCAAAATATTCATGCAGCAGGTTATGACCGTGAAATACGTTCCAGGCCAGTGGCAGCAGTCCCTGACCTGGTTCCAGCCCCTCGTAGGTAACTGGCTGTTTCAGATTTACATCCAGTACGCCGTCAAAATGACCCGGAACGCCTGCCAGTGTGGCAATGGAACTGGTATGCAGAAGTTCGAACAAGTGAGAGGCTGTGCGTTCCTCGCCGCAGAGATATAGCGGCAGCCTGTCCAGCCCGGCAAGTTGGCTAAACGTCAGTTCACCGAAGGTGCGCAGAGTAATACGCAGCGCACCGGCGACATGAATGTTGGTAGGTAGGTAGCGATGCAGAGCTGGCATATCCGGTGGAGCGGCGGTCAGGCGCACCTCTTCGATGGTGAGCGGCCACAGCGTCACATCCTGGCTGCTGCGAAACTGGCAGGCGGTACTTTCGCCTTCCGAAATGGCGGAAAAAAAAGCGGTGTCGCGTGGGACGGTGAATCCTTTTGCCAAATCGCCTTCTTCCGGATCGGGATGCAACTGTGCCACGCTCATTGAGGGCGTGGGAGTAACATAATTGGGGCTGACGACCTCCAGCAGGCGCTGGGTGAAACGCGGAAATTCAGCGTCAATTTTAAGCTGCGTACGGGCAGTCAGGAAGCTGAAGGCCTCAACCATCCGCTCCACATACGGATCGGCAATATCCGTTCCCTGCATTCCCAGCCGGGCGGCGACTTTGGGATGACGTGCGGCAAATTCGGCTCCCGTTTCACGCAGGTAGCTCAGTTCGCGGTTATAGTATTCCAGTAGCCGTGGATCCATCGGTCACCCTCTATATTAAAAAAACGTAATGCGGCTCTGTTCCATATCCAGCGCGCTGCGTACCCGGAATGCCGTCGGATACGGCTGCGTAAGGATTTCGCCACGAATTTCAAACTGTAATGTGTTATGGCCACTCTGGCGTTGTTCATCCTGTAGTGGAATTATTTGCAGGGTGGATGCTTTCAGCCGGGGTTCAAATCGAGTAATCGTGCGTAAAATAGCCCTGCGGATATCGTCCCACTTGTGTTCATACAGAAAGCTGCCTGCCAGTGGAGGCAGGCCGTAGTTCAGAACAGAAGCTGCCGCCTCTGGGTAGCGAGTGGCATCAATATCATCTTCATGACTGACGGTGTTGAGTAAAAATGATAAATCCCGGCGGATGATCTCCTTGAACTGGACTGAACTGACGCTGATATCGTGATCGCGCTTCTGCTGTGGGGCATCGTCACAAAGTCGATCAAACAATGTAGGCATCAGGTGGTTGCTTTGGCGCAAGCGAGAGGCGCTCATGCGTCACTGCTTTTGGGTGTATTAAAGGTACAAGAGGTCATATCCAGCAGGCTGATATCGCCGTGGCTGGTGAGCCACATTTTTTGTCCTAACGCCGTAACCAGAGTTTCTCCTGGCCCATCCTGCCAGGTGGTTTCCCGGCACAGACGCAAGGCGTCAGCAGCGCTTTCAGAACCACTGTAGCGAGGAAACAGCCAGGCGCTGTGTGTGTCGCCGTTGTGAAGTGTGATATTGACGGGTTTCCAGATTAGATCTGTCAGATTAGCCGGCAGGGGGGATTTCAGTGAACGAATTTGCGAAAATGGCAGCCAGATATACACGCCACCAGCGACCAGTTCCAGCACCGGGCCGGTACGCGAGTCACTGTCGCTTATCCAGTCGAATACGCCGCCATTCCACTGCCCGGTGGTGTCTGTTATAGCTTCAAGCGCGTGGCTGCGGTTGGCATCGGCTTCCTGCACTTCGCCGCGGGCGTACAGGCGAGAGCAGCCAGTAAATCCTCCATCCAGGCGAGTGGTGGGAGAATAAAACCGGGACGCTGTTCGCCCTGAAAGCAGGAGTGACGGTATATTTCACAGCGGATCAGCTCGCCAAATACCTGTGCCTCGCGAGCATAATTTGCGTCCACTCGGGCGCACAGTTGAATTTGTTGCAGCGCCCGCGACCAGTCACCGATTGCGCACAATAACTGAAACAGGCTGTGCCGACGTGAAGCCTGTGCCGGGTGCATCTTTACCTGGTGTTCCGCCAGTTGAATGCCCTCCGCCACGGAATAGTCTCGCAGCAGCGCCGACAAGGTAGCCGGTAGCACGTTATTGTTTGTCATGAGTGATATCTCCGTGTTGTGCCGGGTTTATCCGGTAATGGCTGTCAATGCCGATGACACGGTGCTCTCGCTGCGTCAGATCGGGCAGAATGGCGTTATGCACTGCCTCCGGTTTGTATTCAGGAGAAAGCAGATGCAGGATATCAGGAGGAGTCTTTTTGGTAGGCCAGGTAGTTTCTCCTTCACCGGTGGCATCCAGTACATCGAGAATAGCGTCAATACTTAACCCGCCAGTGACCATATCCTGTAATGTATCGGCTTCAGTGACCAGATCACGCAATGAAGACAACTCCTGCGTGCCACCCTCTCCATTAAGGGGGAAAGGATCGGCATGACGATGAATATCTTGTTCAGGAGACAACAACGCCTGGCGGTATTCCTGATAAAGCAAGGTTAGTGGGGTATCTGAATCTGGGGTGCCTTCAGTAGCAACTGCGCCATGAACCGGAATAATATCGAACGGATTTTGCTGCTGCTGTTGTTGTTGTCGAAACCAGTCGAGATCGAGATATTCGGTTATTGTTTCAGGCGAAATGACAGGTTGCAGTGCCGTTTTTTTCTCGCATGGCTCAGGAGACATCGGATTGTCCCGGACTAGACACCAGGAAGATAACCCCCATTCAATCAGGTCCCCTTCATTCAGGCGCATACGGTGATGTGGCTCCACAATCAGGTCATTTACCGTGCAACAATATTCATCGGACAGATTGATTATCCACCATGCCTCTTCGTGGCGAGTCAGGCTGAGAGCAATCTTTGTATCCTCACCCACATCAAAAACAGGGCTCCATGGCGCTTTGACTGTGAAGATAATCTGTGTTCCTGCAGTGGCGTAAATGGTGCCATCGGTAACGCCGTGCCCCTGTATTTTTTGCAGTCCCCAGGTAATAATTTGTTTCATTACGTATCACTGTATAGAGTGTTTTTTTAATAGAGTATTTATTTTTATTTTTTTAGATAAGTAACGCTGATTAATTTGCTTTATCAATATTAATTTTCTCGTAAATATATAATGGTGATTATTGTTGATATATATTCATGATATGAATTCAATTAACTTCTTGTATTGAAAATCATCATAAAAAAGATACTAACCGTTATATTACATTGCATTCTGTGATATGCATCATTGTTTCAATCTGAGATTTTGATAATTCTATTAATTAGAAATCTTAATCGGTACATTTATATTTATGTATCATTTATATGTTTTTACATCATTAGGTGTAACAGATGGACACTCCTGTTTCACGCAGTGCACTATATGGAAAGCTAACAAGACCTTTATTTCGGTCTTTAGAATCTGCGACAACGTTCTGTAAATTGCGCGCTAATCCTTATGTCGAACTGATACATTGGTTGCATCAGCTAATACAACAACCAGAGAATGATATTCACAATGTACTTCGACATTACCAAATAACTTCTGCTGATGTTGAGACGGCGTTAATTCAGCAATTGAATATATTACCTTCCGGCGCGAGTGTAATTAGCGATTTTTCCCACCACATCGATCTTTCTGTTGAGAAAGCCTGGATGTTGGCAAGTATCCGCTTTGGTGATCAAAAAAATTCGTAGTGGTTGGTTACTACTTGCCTGGTTAACCACACCAGAATTATATCGAGTGTTAAAAAAGATCTGTGCGCCACTAGCTGCGCTGCCGGTAGATGAATTGTTAGATATTCTTCCATCTTTAATCACATCATCTCCTGAAATAACAGAAATGCCATATGACGGTTCGGATTTGAATTCTGCTGTTCCGGGGGAAGCAAGTCAGGTATTTCCGAGCGAATCAGCCGGGAGCAAATCCGCATTGGCGAAATACTGCCAGGACATGACAGCACTGGCGCGTGAAGGTGGTATCGATCCGGTCACCGGTCGCGGGCACGAGATCCGTACCATGACGGATATTCTACTGCGTCGTCGCCAGAACAATCCCCTGCTAACCGGTGAGGCCGGCGTTGGGAAAACGGCAGTGGTGGAAGGATTCGCGCTGGCGATTGTTAAGAGTGAAGTGCCGCCTTCATTGCGTAATGTACGGCTGCTGTCGCTGGATGTCGGGGCGTTGCTAGCCGGGGCGTCCATGAAGGGCGAATTTGAATCCCGTCTGAAGGCGCTGCTGGAAGAAGCTGCGCGCTCACCGCAGCCGGTGATTTTGTTTGTCGATGAAGTTCACACCCTGGTGGGCGCTGGTGGTTCATCCGGTACAGGTGACGCCGCCAACCTGCTGAAACCGGCGCTGGCGCGCGGCAGCCTGCGCACCATCGGCGCAACCACCTGGAGTGAGTACAAACGGCATATTGAGAAAGATCCAGCATTGACCCGGCGTTTTCAGGTGTTACAGGTCGCAGAGCCGGAAGAGGTTGCAGCTGTTGAGATGGTCCGCGGGTTAGTCAACACGCTGGAAAAACACCATGACGTCCTGATCCTTGATGAGGCCGTGCGCGCCGCTGTACAGCTTTCTCACCGTTACATTCCGGCCCGGCAGCTACCGGATAAGGCCATTAGTCTGCTGGATACGGCGGCGGCCCGTGTGGCGTTGTCGCTCCATACCCCGCCTGCGAAAGTCCAGTATTTGCGTCAGCAGCTCAACGCTGCCGAACTGGAGCGGGAGTTGTTATTAAAGCAGCAAAAAATGGGTATCCGCGCAGAGCGGGGCGACACACTGGCGACACGGATCGCATCATTGAATACAGACCTTTCTGACACCGAAGAGCGCTGGCAGCAGGAACTGGAGTTGGTTCATACCTTACAAAAACAACGTTCAGCAGAACCTGACGAGCATGACGAAACCGCGTTGCAACAGTCGGAAGTGGCATTAAGAGGTTGGCAGGGCGAAAACCCCGTCGTTTTCCCGGAAGTCAATGCGGCAGTAGTCGCCGCCATTGTCTCCGACTGGACCGGTATTCCCGCCGGCCGCATGGTGAAAGATGAAGCCAGCCAGATTCTGGAACTACCCGCACGTCTGGCGCAGCGTGTTACCGGACAGATGGACGCGCTGGCACAGATTGGCGAGCGTATCCAGACCGCGCGGGCGGGTTTAGGTGACCCGCGTAAACCAGTAGGGGTATTTTTACTTGCCGGGCCGTCTGGTGTCGGTAAGACCGAAACCGCGCTGGCGTTGGCGGAATCTATCTACGGTGGTGAGCAGAACCTGATCACCATCAATATGAGCGAGTTTCAGGAGTCGCACACCGTCTCCACGCTGAAGGGGGCTCCGCCCGGCTACGTGGGCTATGGCGAAGGTGGCGTGCTGACGGAAGCCGTACGCCGTCACCCCTGGAGTGTGGTGCTGTTGGATGAAATTGAAAAAGCCCATCACGACGTCCACGAGTTGTTCTACCAGGTATTCGATAAAGGAGCGATGGAGGACGGCGAAGGTGTTCACATCGATTTCAAAAATACCACGTTATTGTTGACTACTAATGCTGGGGCGGAACTTATCAGCCAACTCTGTGAGGATCCGGCGCTGATGCCCGATTCGGCAGGGTTAAAAGAGGCGTTAATGCCAGAGTTACGCAAACACTTCCCGGCGGCTTTCTTGGGGCGTGTGACGGTTATTCCTTATTTACCGCTGGATGAGACGGCGCGTGGTGTTATTGCCCGCCTGCATCTTGGCAGATTGATGGATCGGATGGCGGAGCAGCATGGCGTTTCACTGGTGTATGGCGATGAACTGATTACGCATATTGTGTCGCGCTGCCCGATGCACGAAACCGGCGCTCGTTTGCTAATCGGCTATATCGAACAACATATCCTCCCACAACTGTCCCGATACTGGTTGCAGGCGATGACAGAGAAAACGGCCATCACGCAAATCCGCATTCGTGTTGATGACGATGAACAGGTTATTTTTGAAACGGATTAATGGAGCATCCTTATGGCAAAAGAATTAAGTGGCGCACTGTGGGTCAGTCGCTTTACTGGAAGTTCTTCCACCAATGATTTGCAGGGAGCTTTTCGTGCATCGGTTGATAATTTCTTGCACGCGTCTGGTAATGCGCATTCGAGGGGCCGTATTTCTGCAACATATCGTCCTCCTGCCAGAGCATATCTCATGCACTGGTCAATTGATGGACATTAAATATGACTTTTCGTTATTCGGCGTTGTGGACATTTCTGTTAATGATGTTCGCTTTCTGTGTTCAGGGGGAACCGCCTTTACCACAGGATGTGCAACATTTTCTGAGTAATGCGGAAATGTGCCAGCATTTTGCTGGTGAATGGGACAGTTCTTTAGCAGAGAAGGATAAAAGAGACATCGAAAAGGGGGGTGATACCTGGTGTCCTCCGGCGAAGAAATCACTCCCTGTACTGCGGGAAAAGTACAAAGAAAACAAAGAGATTATAAAAATACTCTCTGCGTATGATTTTTAAACTGTACCGTCGGACCACTCCCCTGGTGTCGTCGGCTGACTGATAAGGAAATGAAGGATTATGGCTATCAACAATAGCGCGCAGAAGTTATTGCCCGCAACCGAGCGCCCCGAGTGCAGATTGAGTATGACGTTGAGATTTACGGCTCCGAGAAAAAAATCGAGCTGCCGTTTGTCATGGCAGTGCTGGCCGATCTGGCCGGTAAACCACGTGAAGAGCTGCCATCGGTCACTGACCGTAAATTCCTTGATATTGATATCGATAACTTTAATGAACGTATGAAAGCCATCGCGCCGCGCGTGGCGTTTGCTGTCCCCAATACGCTGACGGGCGAAGGGCAGTTAATGGTCGATATCACGCTGGAGAATATGGACGATTTTTCGCCTGCGCAGATTGCCCGTAAGGTGGATGCCCTGAACCAACTGCTGGAAGCGCGTACACAGCTTGCCAACCTGCAAACATATATGGATGGTAAAGCGGGAGCTGAAAATCTGATCAATAAACTATTACAAGACCCGACGTTACTGAAAGCTCTGGCCAGCGCGCCAAAACCTGTCGCTCAACAGGAAAGTGTCTTATCAGGTGAAACGGGAACAGCAGACTAACTGCGATTTTATTAAGGAACTTTCATGGTAAACGATACTCTTCTGGCGACTGGCGACCTCTCTGCTGCGCAAACCACTGCCTATCAGGAAACGGAATTTGATTCGCTGCTGGATAAAGCCTTCCGTCCCAAGACTCCTCAGGCTGCAAAGGCTGTTGAGGCGGCAGTTCAGACGCTGGCCCAACAGGCTCTGACAAATACGATCACTGTTAGTGATGATGCTTATAAAAGTATTGCTGCAATTATTGAGCAGATCGATTTCAAATTAACTGAGCAGATCAAACTAATCCTGAGTCATCCGGAATTTCAGAAACTGGAGTCCTCCTGGCGTGGGATGGAACATTTGGTTTACAACACCGAAACCGATGAAAAATTAAAAATCCGCTTTATGAACCTTTCGAAGGATGAATTGCGGAAAAATATGAAGCGTTACAAAGGGATCGCGTGGGATCAAAGCCCCATGTTCAAAAAGTTGTATGAGGCCGAATATGGGCAGTTAGGCGGAGAACCTTACGGTTGTATTATTGCGGATTATTATTTTGATCACACGCCACCGGATGTGGATCTGCTCGGCTCCATTGCCAAAGTGGCAGCCTCAGCCCATGCGCCGTTTATTGCCGGGGCCTCTCCGTCAGTGTTACAGATGGACTCCTGGCAGGAACTGGCTAACCCGCGTGACCTGACCAAAATTGTGACCCAAAACCTCGAATACGCACCGTGGAACTCGCTGCGAAAAAGTGAGGATTCTCGCTACATTGGCCTGACGATGCCACGTTTTCTCTCCCGTTTGCCTTATGGTGCGAAAACAAACCCTGTCGATGAGTTTGATTTTGAAGAAGATGCAGATGGCGCAGACCACAGCAAATATGTCTGGAGCAATGCCGCCTATGCAATGGGTGTAAATATCAACCGTTCTTTCAAACATTACGGTTGGTGTACGTTGATCCGTGGCGTGGAATCTGGTGGAGCGGTGGAAAATCTGCCCTGTCATACCTTCCCGACCGATGATGGCGGCGTGGATATGAAATGCCCGACAGAAATTGCCATCTCTGACCGTCGTGAAGCTGAACTGGCGAAAAATGGTTTTATCCCACTTATCCACCGCAAAAACTCTGATTACGCCGCCTTTATTGGCGCGCAGTCTCTACAAAAACCGCAGGAGTATTACGATCCGGACGCTACGGCCAACGCTAATCTCTCAGCTCGTTTGCCATATCTGTTCGCCTGTTCACGGTTTGCGCACTTCCTCAAATGTATCGTGCGCGACAAGATCGGCTCGTTCAAAGAGCGTGAAGATATGCAGCGCTGGCTCAATGAATGGATCATGAACTACGTTGATGCCGATCCGGTGAACTCCTCGCAGGAAACCAAGACTCGCCGCCCGCCTGGCAGCTGCCGAAGTGGTGGTGGAAGAGGTGGAGGGGAATCCGGGCTATTACGACGCCAAATTCTTCCTGCGCCCGCATTTTCAGCTTGAAGGGTTAACAGGATCACTGCGTCTGGTGACAAAACTGCCGTCAGTAAAACAGGGTAATGCCTGATTTTTATGAATATTTTAATGAATGATGCCGGGTAATACTCTGGGGGATATATGGCATATGTTTATGGACTGGTAGATTCATTGCAGGGCACTGACATGGTGGGAATGGCGGGGGCAGGAGACAGAAAGGAATGTGTGTTCTTAGTTCAGGTATATGCACATGTGGGGAATACTGGAGCCTGGAAGCAGGGGCGAAAGGTTTTTGGGGATAAATCGATCCCCAGAGGAACAGCAATTGCCACTTTTGTTAACGGAAAGTATCCCTCGAGGCAGAATGAGCATAAGCATGCCGCTTTCTATCTGGAACAGGATAGTCAGTATATTTATGTTATGGACCAGTGGACAGGTAAAACCACGAAAGTCTCTGCACGCCCTATTTCCCGAAAAGGTGGAATGCGCAGCGATGGAACATATCCTGATGCCAGTAATAATGCGGAAGCTTTTTATATTATTGAGTAGAGGATAGATTCAATGGGGACACGTTTTATTTTTTCTCTGTTGTTGGGTTTTATGTTGTTTTATTCACAATTTGTTACTGCGTGGGAAGTCAGTTGCCCCGTGTTTATCAATATAAAATCCTCAACAACAGTACTGGAGCCAGATATATCTGCATCGTGGCAGAGATCTTCCCGCTATGAACCCCGTCTGTGGTTGGACGGGGTAGGGATGTCGCAGGGAAAACCTGAAAATCGGGTGGATCTAAAACCAGAGACAGAGACAATAAAGGGTGAAACCAGGCAAATATGGGATACCACAATGGCCAGTAATCAGAATAGTGAACGTTACTGGGTTTCCTGTATTTATAACCATGGACAGGTTTGGTTATCACAACCGGTCCCTGCATTGGCGACACAGTGCCAGGCATCTTCTTTGCCGGGGCAGCGGGTACTAGGAGAGTCATCGGTATCTGTGACATGTAAATAGAAGTAATACATTCATTTTGTGAATTAATGACGTGCCGGTATCTCATTACCGGAAATTATACAGCCTTCTATTCTTCTGAAATTAAGGAGAGGGGGTTCTGTACGGCCATGGTTTACCTGAATTCATATGCGAAGATAAACCAGGGATTATTTTAAGTAATTCTTAATAAGGAAATGAAAATGGCTTATGACATTTTTCTGAAAATTGACGGCATTGACGGCGAGTCAATGGATGACAAACATAAAAATGAAATTGAGGTGCTGAGCTGGCGCTGGAATATCCACCAGGAGTCCACCATGCACGCAGGTAGCGGTCTGGGATCTGGCAAAGTCTCCGTGACTAACCTGGAGTTTGAACATTACATCGATCGCGCTAGCCCGAACCTGTTCAAATACTGCGCCTCTGGTAAGCATATTCCGAAGTCCATCCTTGTCATGCGCAAAGCAGGCGGCAATCCGCTGGAATACCTCAAATATACCTTCACTGACCTGATTGTGGCTGTTGTTTCCCCCAGTGGTAGTAAGGAGGGTGAGATCGCCTCCCGCGAGAGAGTCGAACTATCTTTCAGCACCGTGAAGCAGGAATACGTGGTGCAGAACCAGCAGGGTGGCAGTGGCGGCACTATCACGGCAGGTTACGATTTCAAAGCTAACAAAGAAATTTAAGCAATATTTTCCCGGCCAGGTATATAGCCTGGCCGGTTTTTATTATTTGATTTTAAAGGAAATTACAGTGAATAAATGGCGTAACCCCGGTGGGTGGTTATGTGCGGTAGCTTTGTCTTTTGTCTGCCTGCTTTCCGGGTGCAGCATTGACAGCGACGATGTGCCGGAGCTGATGTCACAAAGACTCGATCTGGTGGTTAAGGCTTCCGATAAGGTGAATCCTGACAATCAGAAAAAAGCCGCGCCCATAGAGATACGCGTTTATGAACTGAAAAATGATGCAGCTTTCATAGCGGCGGACTGGTGGTCCCTTCAGGACAATGACAAAGCTGTTCTTGCCGATGATTTACTCCACCGCGACAGCTTTATCTTGCGCCCGGGCGAGGAGAAAAAGCTGCGTCGTGCTCTCAATAAAGAAACCACGGCACTGGGGATCCTCGCCGGCTATCGCAATCTGGGAAAATCAGTCTGGCGGGCCACGTATAAAATTCCTGATCCCCCGGAAAAAAGCTGGTACAGCCGCTTTATGCCGAAGAAAAAAGTCGAACTGGATGCCGGTATAGAGCAAAGCGCTATAGTGATTAAAGAACGGGATGAGTAAATTATGAGTTGGAATAACCGTGTGGTCTGGAGTGAAGGACAATTTTTGCTGCCACAGATGTTTCAGCAGCAGGAACGCTATCTGGAACATATCATTCATTACCGCAGTTTGCCGCTTTCGCCTTTTTTCTGGGGCTTTAGTGAATACGGCATTGATAGTGAGGCGCTGAACATCGGAAAACTGGTACTCACGAAGGCTTCCGGAGTGTTTGCCGACGGTACGCCGTTTAATGCGCCGGGTCACACACCACTACCGCCGCCTCTGACCATCCTACCAGAGCACCTTAACCAGTTGATTTATCTGGCAGTGCCAATACGTACGCCGAACAGTGAAGAAACCAGCTTCGGCAATAACCCGGAATCACTGGCACGCTTTTCGGTGCATGAAAATGAAATCCGCGATGCCAACTCTCTGGGGCGCGGCGCACAACTGTTGCAACTTAGCCACCTGCGTCTGCGACTGTTGCCGGAAAAGGCGGTGACAGATGCGTGGATCGGTTTGCCCCTGACGCGCATTACGACGATACATCCTGATGGACGCATCGAGCTTGACAACGATCTGATCCCGCCGGTGGCAAATTACCAGGCAAGCGCACTGATATGTACGTGGCTGTCGTGGATCAACGATTTGATAAAAATGCGCGCAGATTCACTGGCGCAACGGTTGACGGGCAGCGATAAACACGGCCATGAGGCGGCAGAGGTATCGGATTACCTGCTTCTGCAAATTCTCAATCGTTTCGGCCCCTTACTGATTCATATGGCGAAAACGCCGCTGTCGCCAGAAGTGCTCTATCGGAACCTGTGTGAACTGGCTGGGGAACTCTCTACCTACGTACGGCCACAGACGCGCCGTCCGGAAGAATATAAAGAATATAAGCACCTGACGCCCTATGCCGGGCTGAAATCGGTAGTGGATGAGGTGCAGTACCTGCTGAATGCTGTGCTGATCCGCGGAGCGCAGCGAATCACTCTGGAGGAGGGAACTTACGGTATTCTCAATGCGGTGGTTGAGCCTTCCGAACTGTCAGATTTCAGCTCATTAGTGTTGGCGGTGAAGGCGCATATGTCCGCAGATACCTTACTGCAACATTTTTCGGCCCAGACCAAAATAGGGCCGTCCGAACGCCTGCCGGAATTGATTCGCTCGCACCTGCCGGGTCTTGCTTTACAGGTATTGCCGGTGCCGCCGCGTCAGATCCCGTTCCAGGCTGGCTACATCTATTACGACATCCGCCGCGACGGTGTGCTGTGGGAACATATCGCCCGCTATGGCGGTATGGCGATGCACACCGCCGGAGAATTTCCGGGGCTGGAGTTGGAGTTGTGGGGAGTTCGCGATAAATGACCGACGAGATTCTGACGCCACCTGCGGTGAATACCCTGTCATTCCAGCCATCAGTGGGTGGCACAAAGCCGCCTGATAATGACATCCAGGACAGCCTTCGTGGGGAAGATATCAAGGTGGTGGTTGAAGATGGCCCGGATATGAAGCTTCGTCTGGCCGAAATTACTGCTGCCGTGAATCCTCTACTGGCAGCGGCCAGCCCGTTGCTATGCGCACTGGCGCAAATGCCCCGCGAACTTTCCCCAGGTTTTGTCGAACATTACCGTGTCTTACTGGAGCGTGAAGTTCGTAGATACCAGACGCTGTGTGATCAGGCAAACCTGCGCCGCGAACATGTGCTGGCGGTGCGCTATTGCCTGTGTACGTCGCTTGACGAAGCTGCCAACAACACCACCTGGGGGCGTCGTGGTGTTTGGGCTGGAAAAAGCCTGCTGGTTACTTTTCATGGCGAAAGTGAAGGCGGCATCAAGCTATTTCAGATAATTGGGCGTCTGGCCGCAAGTTTCCAGGAGCACAGCGATGTGCTGGAAATCATATACCACATTCTGGGGCTGGGTTTTGAAGGCCGCTACAGCGTTCGGCCCGACGGGCGTAAGCAACTGGACGATATCCGTCAGCAATTGTTGACCCAATTGGTCCAGCGCCGCGATCCGATAACGCCGACGCTCTCTCCGGGGTTTACCGGTGCCGTCAGCGGACGGATGCGGCGGATGCGCCGGATGCCGGTCTGGCTGAGTTCAGGAATAGCTCTGCTGGTGATGCTGACGGTGTTTGGCCTTTATAGCCACCGGATGAATCTCGCCACCGAAACTGTACAGCAGCGTATCGACTCCATCGGTAAACACCTGCCGCCACCGCCCGTTCCGGTGCACAAACTGCGGCTGAAAATCCTGCTGGCGAACGAAATCGCGCGTGGCCTGCTAACGGTTGAGGAAGATGAGCACCACAGTCGGGTGGTATTCCGTGGCGACACGATGTTTGTACCGGGGCAGAAAACCGTGAATGACACGTTGCGCTCGGTGATTGATAAGGCCGCGCGGGAGATTGCACGTGTGGGCGGTGCCGTGACGGTGACCGGCCATACCGACAGCCAACCGATCCACTCCGCTGAGTTCCCGTCCAACCAGGTGTTGTCGGAAAAACGTGCGGCAGAAGTAGCTTCGTTGCTGACATCCGGTGGCGTTCCGGCCAGCCGGATTCGGGTCGTTGGTAAAGGGGATACTATGCCGGTGGCTGATAATAGTACTAAAACTGGACGAGCGCAGAATCGCCGGGTGGAAATTCTGGTGGTGGAGTGAATTAATAATGGAAAAGCTAGAGTGTAATGCGTCTAACCATTCGCCAGTGTGGGGAGTAACAGAATTTATATTCTGGAAACTGGCGCCTAAAAAATGGGGGGGAGGCGTAGCATTTGGGCGTTATTTTAAAGATGGTTGGGTGAAGCATAACTGTCTTTTGATCAATGCAGCTGCAAATGCCTGGCATTTACCTGCCCCCTTACTTGCTGGAGTTTGTTGGATTGAAGTAGGGGGAGATCCTCAGATTATAGACACGCTGGCATTTGAATTTCGTGCTATGAGTTGGAGTGGGCCTGAATGGGTTGATGAACATATCACAATCGCTTCGAAACCAGAAAAAACTTCTTTTGGTGCGGTGAGTATGCAATTGCGAACTGCAGCCAGAACACTCGGGCTTGATGGGACTAAAATGGACAACTCTCAGTTGCGTGAGCTGGCAAATTGTCTCCAGCATGATGTGTTTAATATACAATTAGCTGCAAGACATCTTTATCAATTGGCTGAAAAAGATGGTTTTCAGGTATCCTTACCTCACCTGACAAAAGAACAAATAAGAATTATTGGAGCTTGTTATAATCGAGGTGTTTCCCTTAGTCTGGAAAAAATAAAGGAAGATACCAGCTGTGGCGATTTTATTATAAATAACTGGTTACATTTCTCTAGTTTATTAATAACTACCTGGAAGTCTTCATGAGAAAAATAATTCAGATATCAGGGTGGTTATTATTTATTATGGGATTGGTCACTATCATGCTTTTTTCCGGGAGTGAGTACCAGTGGATGCAGGATATGGACCCTTCAATAACAGCATTACCTCAGGGAAACGGAAATAGAGATGTAATCAGAAAATTAATTTATTCTATTTCAGTGGCTATTCAGATTGTTCTTTATTTTCTTTCAGTATCGCGTACAGGAAAGGGATTTTCAGCCCTGGGTATTTTGCTATTACTGATTACCGCATGGAGCTCTGAACAATAATGCAAAAATTTCTCAGTCTGCTGTTTTCCCGCCGCACACTGGCCGTTGTCGGCGTGGTGGTGCTGGCGTTGCTGGTCTGGTTTATCGGGCCGCTGGTGGCGTTTGACACCTTGCATCCGCTTGCGTCCGTGGGTAGCCGGGTAGTCACTATCGTTCTGTTACTGATGTTCCTTGCACTGTGGCTGGTTAATTGGTCTATGAGCATCATTGGCGTTACGGTTCTGTGCCTGGTTATCGGCTTTGTCTCACCGTTGCTGGCCTTCGGTGATGTTCATCCATTTGCGCCGCTGTGGCTGCGTCTGACGCTTATCGGCCTGATCCTTCTGTCTTATACGCTGTATGGCCTGTACCGATTGTGGCGGGCGCTGCGTCTGGATGAACAACTGCTGCGCCGTTTCCTGCATCCGCGCGGGGAAGATGTTCCGGTGGCAGGGGAAATTAAAGCCGACTTACGCACCGTCAGCCATATTGTCACTCGCGCTATTCGGCAACTGAAACAACTGCGCGTAGACTTGCCGGGCTGGCGTAAGGTACTGGAAGGAAAACGCTTTCTGTACGAACTGCCTTGGTTCATGATTATCGGTAGCCCCGGTGATGGTAAAACTACCGCGCTGCTTAACACCGGGCTACAGTTTCCGCTGGCGGAGCAGATGGAGCAAACCGCGCATATCCTCACAGTGCCGGGCGGCGGCACGCTGCACTGCGACTGGTGGTTTACCAACGAAGCGGTGCTCATTGACACCGCCGGGCGCTATGCTCGCCACGATGACGGCGGTGAAATCAGTGCGACCCAGCGCAACGCCGGGGAATGGCAGGGGTTTCTGGGGCTGCTGCGTAAACACCGTCCCGGCGCACCGCTGAACGGCGTTATCCTGACGCTAAACGTGGCGGATCTGACCGCGCAGTCCCCGGCGGAACGACTGGCTGCCTGTGCGGCTCTGCGTGCGCGGCTGGCTGAACTGCGTGAGACGCTGGGTATTCGTTTCCCGGTTTATCTGGTTGTCACTAAGATGGATCTGCTGCCGGGCTTTACGGAGTATTTCCGTGGGCTGACCAGTCACCTGCGTGCCCAGGTCTGGGGCTTCACCCTGCCATACAGCCGCAGGCGTCACGCCAGCGATCCGCAGTCGTTGCATGCGCTCTGTGGCCAGGAACTGGCAAATCTGACGCTGCGGCTGGATCAGGGGCTGGATACCCGGTTGCAGGAAGAGTACGACCTTAAAAGCCGTCAACGGCTCTACCGCTTTCCGCGCGAATTTTCCGCGCTGGGCGCGCCGCTGCTGGAAGCCATTGAACAGATTTTCCTCGATTCAAAATTTGACGCCACTCAGCTTAACAACACCCTACGCGGCGTATTTTTTACCAGCGCCGCACAGGCGCAGGCAGACGCGGTGGCCGATCAGACGGGCATCTGGCAGCGCTTTGTCCGGGCGATCAAAGGGAAAGTGGAGTCACCTTTTCATACCTTACCGGACGGCAACCGCAGCTATTTTCTTCATGACCTACTGACCCAGTTTATCTTCCGTGAAGCACACCTGGTGGAGCCGAATCTTCAATGGGCCTGGCGTTATCGCCTGCTGCGTACTGGCGGGCATCTGCTGGTACTAGCGTTGGCTTTCTGGTTGTGGCAGGGAATGCAGGGCAGCCAGCAGGGTAACAGCGGCTATCTGAATGAAATCGCCAGCCGGACGGTCCAACTGGATGGTGACGTCAAAGCCTATACCGGAAAACCTGCTATGCAGCCTGTCCCTGTCCTGTTGAACCAGGCGCGGGCGCTCACTGCCTGGCCGGGGCTGGACCCGGACTCACCGCCGCTGGCCTGGCGTTATGGGCTTTACAGCGTTCCGCCAGTGATGGAGAGCGTGGCATCCTTGTATGACCGCCTGCTGGACCAGCTCCTGTTGCCGCCACTGGTGAAGCGCATGGAATATGTGCTTTCAGGTGCCATTGCTCGTCAGGATAGCAAAGCCGCGTATGACGCTCTGCATGTTTATCTGCTGCTGAATCTTGATAAAGACCACGAGGACAAATACAACGCAGCGGAGATCCACACCTGGGTACTGAACGATCTGGAAAACCGCGATAGCGTGGCGGAGTTCGGCGGCCGTGCAGCGGTGCTGGAACATATCGACGCCCTGTTTGACGGCAGCCGCGTGGTGCATTCGCCTTATGACAAAGATGAGGGACTGATCCGCATGGCGCGGGCTTTCCTTGACGGTCATACCAGCACCGAGCGTATCTATACTCGAGCCCTGGCTTCCATGGAGAGCGAAGCACCGCAGGAGTTTTCGCTGGTTCGCGCGGTGGGCGCGGATGCGGGGACGGTTTTTGTCCGCACGGATGGCGCGCCACTGGATAGGGGCGTGCCCGGCATCTTTACTCGCGAAGGCTACCGGGAACTGTTCGACAAACGGCTGTCGGAGTTTGTCGCCTCCGCATCAGCGGACGACGCCTGGGTAATGGGCCGGGAAAACGCGCAAAAAAAAACGACTGATATTGTGATGAGCCAGTTGCCGGGGCAGGAACTCCCGGTTACCCGTGAAGTACGCCGCCTGTATCTGGCTGAATATGCCCGCCGCTGGCAGGATTTTCTGGCTAGTATTCACAGCATCAACAGTGCCGGAGAAGACGGTAGTCCCGGACTGGCGTATGACCTTCAGGTGCTTCGCACACTGGCCTCGCCTGACTCACCTCTAATGCGCCTGAGTAAAGCGGTGGTGGAGCAGACCACGCTGGTACCGCCGCTGGATGCGCAGGCCAGACAAAAACAAATGGCCCAGCGCGCGCAGGACCGGCTCTCCGGTAATGCGGGTAAAGCAGTGCAGACGGCAAAGCTGTTGCAGGATATCCACCCGGAAGAGCGGCTGGAAAAATCGCTGGTGGATGACCGTTTCGCCGCTCTGCGGGAAGTGGTTTCCGGGCGGACGGACAGTGGACAGGGGGGCGGGGCGCCGCAGTTAAATTCGCTGCTGACGATGCTCAATGAGTATTACACCCAGCTCACCATCGCCGACAGTGCATTGGCTGCGAGCACATTACCGGGCCGCATTTCGGCGGCGGATAAACTACAACTGGAAGCGGCAAAACTGCCCGCACCGCTGAAAAATATTCTGCTGGATCTCACGCAGCAGGGAACGCGAAAGATCAACGCCGGCACCGGTGAAGTGCTGAACGCGCAGATGGAAGCGGTGATCGGCGATGAGTGCCGTGATGCCATTGACGGGCGCTACCCCTTCACCGACAGCCCGCAGGAAGTCAGCGCGGACGATTTTAACCGTATCTTTGCTAGCGGCGGTGTGCTTGATGCCTTCTGGACGAAGCAACTGGCCCCGCTGGCGGATACCGCCAGCAACCCGTGGCGCTACAAACCGACCGAAGGCAATATGACCTTACAGGGACCGGACCTGATGCCATTTCAGGAGGCGAAACAGATCCGCAGCGTTTTTTTTAATGGGGAAGGCGGGAAAAAGTTTTCTTGGGCGATGCAGGTCCGCGTCGTGGATATGGACCCTGCAATCACTGAACTGGTGATTGATATCGACGGCCAGGTGCTGCGTTACGCTCATGGCCCGGTCAGGCCGCTAAAAGTGAACTGGCCGGGGCCGCGTAACGGTTCAATGGCAGAAATCACCGCCAGCCCGCGCATTCGCCAGGACACCTCGACGCTACTGACTAATGGACCGTGGGCGCTGTTTCACCTGCTGGATGCGGGTAAGGCGCAGGAGACGGCGGTACGGGGAACACAGCAGGTGGAGTACAGCTTTGACGGGCGGCGGGTGGTGCTGGAAATCACCGCCGGACGAGACTTTGACCCGGTGGATCGCGAGCTGCTGCAAAACTTCAGTTGCCCTACGAGGATTCTCTGATGCGCCGCGCTACGGCAGTATCGGCCCCGGCGATGTTCGGCAGGCTGCCAGACCAGCGGGACTACGTACGCTGGCGGGTGAGTGCGAACGAAGGGCAGGTGTGGCAGGCGTGGCTGAACCAGCAGACGTGGCTGGGGCAGGGGCGGCATATTGTTCTGCCGGAAGGAACGGATGCTGCGAAGGCCGGAATAAATGACGGTTGGATGCACCTGTCACCGCGTGAGAAAACGGCGCTGCCGGAACACCACCCATTGCCGTGGAGTTTTGTCCTGTCGCCGGGATTTTTACCCATTGGCGGGCGTGATGAGTGGCTGACCGGAGTATTGACCGCATCGCGAGACAGTACGGGCAGACCGTGGCCGCTGGTGATTTACCAGCGTGCCGGGCGAGAATGGCTGGAAGAGAGCCTGGATGACACGCAGGGCTGGCTGTACTGGCTGGCGCAGTTGACGGCAGCTCATGTCTCACCACAGACAGAACGTTGCGGGCGACTGATGGAGCAGGCCGACCAGTTGTGGGCGCTATGGCGACCGGGGCCGCGCTGGGCACAGTGGTTGCGCGGCTTGCGACGTGTACCGCAGCGCAGCCGGGAACTGACCGACCTGCCGGACGCGCCGGTAGTGGAGCTGCCCGGTGTGCGTCATCTGCCGTGGCCGGGTTGGCCGGACAAAATGCTTGCGCAGGCACAGCAAGGACAGGGCTGGTTCTGGCAGCAGAACAGCGAAGGGCGGTATGTGGATGCGCTGCGGTTGGATATCCGGCAGCATTAAAAATAATCAGATGAGGAGTGAATCATTGGTTCTTATGATAAAGCCTGTAATAACGCTGGTGTAGTAAGGTTTGTACAGCAATATCTGAAAGAATGTGAATTAATCGCTAAACAACTTGATGTGCCCGTAGAAAATATCCTGGGGCTTGCCGCAAAGGAGTCCTTTTACGGACAGGGTCGAATCGCGACAGAATACAATAACTATTTTTCCATGCATGGTCCGACACCTTTACAGTCAGGGCAGGTTCACCCGCTGGGGAGTAATAAGGTTTGGGTTGCCACTTATACCTCTTTTTCAACTAGCGGAAAGTCCTTTGCAATCCGATTTGGTAATGCGGTCAGAAATAAAAAATCTCCGGAGCAATTTGCGCAGGCATTGATTGATTCTGGTTTTAATTCAGGTAAAAACAGTAATGGCGGCCATACCGGTTATGCTAGTGAGTTAGTGGGGGTGATTAATATGGTTAAGCGGAGAATAACATGTCCTGTAAATTAATATTAGTATTGCTTTTCATGGTCGTGTCCGTGAATTGTTGTGCTGAAATTCTTATCAGGAATGTGCCGCGGTTTGATCTAACGAATGTTAACCAGTCAGGTCTTACTGAAACACAGACGCAGGCATTATTGGTTTTTTCACTAAAAAATGAAAAATATAATGTGGAATTGTCTGGGGTTTTTCTTGACGGTTCTCTGAAGGATAAAAAAGGTAACCTGTTTCATCCTGGGTATTTTAGTTTTGGGGTAGGTTATAATTCTCCTTCCGCCGGTGCGACAGATGTGTGGGGACTATTTTCAGTTAGCCCTGTAACTGGTGATATATGGGAAGAGTATTCATGCAGGAGAATCTCATTTTCCGCGCTGCAAAAAATACAAAAAGGAATAATGAAAAAAACCGGAGCAACGTTTGCCAGTGAAGTGGTTCAGCGCCGGGGGCTGGGTTGTACGGATGAGTAGTACATGTCATGGAATTGCCTGCCGTGACCGTGCTGGCTAGCAAAAATGTTAACGCAGGCGCAGCAGGGGCATGGATGGTTCTGGCAGCAGAACAGCAAGGGGCGGTATGTGGATGCTTTGCGACTGGAGAAAAAATAATGTGCCCACGAATGCTGAGAATAGCTATACAAAAATATGACGATAAACGTGCAGATGGGGAAACAAATATACCCATGAACTTCAAGTTGATTGCTATCTGTTTACTTCAGGCTACCCTTGGTCCCATCTGCGTTGGTGGGTAAGCAAGCATCTTCAGGTTTATTGGATATATAGCAATATAAGGAGGTGAACATGGGTAACTCTCAGGATGAGGCTATTCAGCAGGCATACGATGCTTATGACGACTTAATGCTGGATAAACGATATATCAGGGACAATGATGCTTGGGGAGATTTAAAAATTGACCGTGAAAATGGTGCAATCTCATTGTTGCTCAGATGGAAATATAATTGGATAAAAAGATGGGATGCAAAAACTGATTGGACAGATATGGAGAAAAATGCCTTTCATGGGAAAGTTATTTTTGTCATTAATCAAACATGGAATAATAAGATTTTTTTATCCGTTTCTGGGAAGTCTGAGTTTGTCAGTAAGTTTAATGGTAAGGATTTATCTTTCACAATAGAAATAATTCAGACTGATCGGCATGGGTATTGGGATGTGGTGGTGTTTAAAATTGATAATGATGATCCAAATAGTTTTCGTCAGAGTTCCATTGTCTGGAATAGTCGATACGTTGAACTTGACTCTAAAGATATAGTTGCAGCAGCTAAATGCCTTGGTTCATCAAAAAATTTGCCATGAGCAAATAGGGCTGTCTCACGAGCTTGGGCATATTATTGGATATCTTACTGATGAATACTATAGTGATGATGCAGATAAAGCAACTACACCATTCTCTGGGGACGCCAGTGCGTTAATGAATATTGGTATGGAACTGCGCTCTCGTTATATGGGAAATGTCATTGAGCGGTTAAATAGAATGGTTCCGGGTTCTAATTTTTTTGTGAAAAGCGTAAAAAAATGAAACTAATATACGCTGTGATTATTTTTTTGATAGTGGGTGGGGCGAAAAATAGCATGCCTGATATTCCTGTACATGCTTATCTGAATGCGAGTGGTGTGTATAATAGAGTTGAAGAGAATGTTCTATTAAATAACTATGGTCAGCCAGCGTATGAATTTATAAAGCCTCGTTATAAACTTGTAGGCGAATATTATATAGAAATTGAAAATACCTATCGCTCAACAAATCCTGAATTCAGAAATATCCCCATCAAAGAAATGTTTTGGCATTTGCGGGGGGATTTAAATCTGACATGTTTTTTTCATTATAAAGATGGACAGTGGCGGGTTATTTCTTATTTTTTCTGGCAGCCGGGCGCTAAATTCTAATCCGATATTAAAGGAATAAATATCATGAGTTTTGTATCTACGGGTAATAAATCTGGCAGTAACGGTGGGCCAGCTATCTCCACGCCACTTATAGCCAGAGAAAGTGGTGGTATAAGCCCTGGTTCAGCCGCAACCGATGTATCTGGTGCCGCCGAGGAGATGGCAGAACAGGCAGTGGCGGACCTGTTTGGTGCGTTGCCGGAACCGTCAGGTCTGGTTAAAGCCGCAGTAGCTGCTGCGCAGGCTGCCGCTGCAGCAGCAGGGATATCGGATATGGCTGGTGCAGTTCAGGATGCGGCGGCGTCGATTTCTGCCGGTGGACCGGGCGCGCATAACGTCACAGTAAGTGGTAGTGCGGTGCCGCCGCAGATGCTTTTGTTTGCAGGCATGAATGGTTCGGAAGGGCTTGGGAATCTGTTTTCCTACACAGTACAGCTTAAAACGCCGGACGCCCTGAACCTGGGGTACGTTTCCCCCGCTGCTAACCTGCCGCTTCAGCCCATGGTGGGCAAAGACCTGTGCGTCAGTATCGAACTGGACGGTGGCGGAAAACGGTATATCAGCGGGCTGGTGACGGCGGCGAGGGTGGTCGGTCATGAGGGCCGTTCGGTAACGTATGAATTACGCATTGAGCCGTGGCTGAAGCTGCTGACCCACACCAGCGACTATAAGGCGTTCCAGAACAAAACCGTGGTGGAGATTCTCGATGAAGTGCTGGATGAATATTCCTTTCCGGTGGAAAAGCGGCTGGTGGAAAATTATCCACCCCGCGCCTGGCAGGTGCAGTATGGTGAAACCGACTTCGATTTCATCCAGCGCCTGATGCAGGAATGGGGGATTTACTGGTGGTTTGAGCACAGCGAGAACAGCCACACGCTGGTGCTGGCGGATGCCATCAATGGTCATAAAGCGTGCCCTGACTCGCCGCTGGTGGAGTGGCACCAGGAAGGGCTGAAACTGGATAAGGAATTTATCCACACCATTACGGCCAGTGAGAGGCTGCGTACTGGAAAGTGGGTGATGGACGATTTTGATTTTATGAAGCCTCGTTCGCTGCTTAAAAGTACCGTGGCCAGTCCGCGTGATACCGGTCATGCTGAATACGAGCATTACGAATGGCCTGGTGATTACTTCACTACGGGCGAAGGCGAGATGCTGACGCGCATTCGTATGGAAGCGCAGCGCAGCCCAGGCAGCCGGGCACATGGGGCCGGTCATATCCGTACCCTCATGACCGGGTACACCTTTACATTGATGAATCACCCGACGGCAGAAATTAATCAGGAATACCTGCTGGTACAGACCACGCTGTTTTTACGGGACAATGCGCAGCACAGCGGCCAGGATCAGCATTTTACCTATGTCACCACGTTTGAACTGCACCCAACCAGCGAAGTTTACCGCCCACAGCGAACCCTGAGCAAACCCCACACCAAAGGCCCGCAGAGCGCCATCGTCACCGGCCCGGCGGGGCAGGAAATCTGGACGGATAAATATGGCCGGGTGAAGGTGCAGTTTGGCTGGGATCGTTACGGTAACAATGACGAAAACAGCTCCTGCTGGGTCCGTGTCAGCTATCCGTGGGCAGGGAAAGGATTTGGCATGATCCAGATCCCGCGTATTGGCCAGGAAGTACTGGTGGATTTCAAAAACGGCGATCCGGATTTGCCCATCATCGTGGGGCGCACCTATAACCAGGACACGATGCCGCCGTGGGGGCTGCCGGGCATGGCGTCGCAGAGTGGGATATTCAGCCACTCATTGCAGGGAGGGCCGACTAACGGAAATATGCTGCGTTTTGACGATAAAACTGGTGCGGAAGAAGTGAAGTTCCACGCGGAAAAAGACCTGAATACTACGGTAAAAAACAATGAAACCCACACGATCATGGTCGATCGCACAAAAACCATTGTCAAAAATGAAACCATCAGCGTGGGAGAAGACCGTAATGCCACCATCACAAAAAATGATGGTCTTTCCGTCAAACTGGCTCAAACCATCAATGTCGGAACGACATATCGTCTGGATGTTGGCGATCAATTTACCCTTCGTTGCGGCAATGCAGCGCTTGTATTACACAAGGATGGCTCGATTGAGTTTTGCGGAAAACAACTTTTACTGCACACCAGCGATGTTATGCAACTCATTGGCAGTGGCATTGATATGAACCCGGATGGCGGAAAAGCCATTACTGCGGATGATATTGCCCCGTTATCCACTCCGGATGCTTCTGAATAAAAAATAATAAAAGGATTTTATCTATGACCAGCCTTTACCGTATTCAGGAGGGCAGCTTTGCCCTGCCTGAAACTTTTCTTGATCGCACCGTCAATATCTTCGTCCCGTCGGGCAATGAGAGGGCAACTCCCAGTCTGAATATTTCCCGCGATACGCTCAGGCCAAATGAAAATCTGACCACCTATATTGACCGCCAGATAGCCTTGATGAAAAAAACCTGGGCCAGCACCGGATACTTTCGCGGGGAACGGCACTGGCGGGAACTGGCGAAGCTGCCATGACAGGTGAACAGATTCTCGCAACTCATCGTTCTGGAAAAACAGAAGTGTACCAGCGTCAGGCCGGGTTTATCACCGGGCCAGCAAAGGTACTGGTGTTGACGCTGACCAGTCAGCGTCCTTTTGATGAGCACACCGACCAGCTATGGACTGCATGGTTGACCAGTTTTCAGCCTGCTAAAAGCTAAAAAAACAGGGAGGTTTTGTCATGTATGAAGCCGCACGGGTGGATGATCCCATCTACCACACCAGCGCCCTTGCCGGGTTTTTGATAGGGGCCATCATAGGTATCGCCATTATTGCCGTCGCCAGCTTTGCTTTTGTTACCTGCGGCTTTTTGGCTGGGCTGATTTTGAGTTTTCTGGCTGATCAGATAGCTTCCGGAGTCCTGCAACTGGGAGAAGCCATCGGGCGCTCGATACATTCCACAGTGGGAAAAATTCTGACCGGTTCTGATAATGTCAGCACCAACAGTCGCCCGGCCGCCCGCGCCGTACTGAGTACGGTGATATGCGAAGACCATTCCCCGGAAATCCGCATTGCCCAGGGTTCCGGCAACATCTACATCAACAGCCAGCCAGCTGCCCGCAAGGATGACCACACTGAGTGTGATGCAGTGATTGAGGACGGCTCCCCCAATGTCTTTCTCGGCGGCGGTACGCAGACGGTACTGGAAATCAGCCCGGAAATCCCTGACTGGCTGCGTCAGGTGGTGGATGTACTGTTTGTGGTTGCCGGAATGCTTGGCGGACTTGCCGGAGCCGCACGCCAGGCGGCAAAGATGGGGTCGAAATTTGGCACAAAATGCGCGGCCAAATTTATTGGCGGCGAAATTACCGGGATGGCCGTTTCCGAGGTCGCTATGGGGTTGTTCAGTAACCCGGTGGATGTCACTACAGGGCAAAAAATTCTGCTGCCGGAAACGGATTTCACCCTGCCTGGCCGTCTGCCTGTTACCTGTTCGCGCTTTTATGCCAGCCACCTGGAAACTGAAGGATTGCTGGGCAGAGGATGGCGGCTGAACTGGGAAATAACCCTGCGAGCTGATGAGGAACATATCACTCTGATTGGCGGACAAGGTCGGGAGTTAAGTTATCCGAAAGCGATGCTGACACCGGGTCACCAGATATTTGACCCCGAAGAGCAGTTTTACCTTAGCCGCCTGCATGACGGACGCTATGTGCTGCATTACACCGACCGCAGCTACTACGTGTTTGATGAGTTTGATGACCACGGCGTCGCGCCATTACTTTTTATGGAGACACCGTACCGGCAGCGAATTGCTTTCGGGCGTGAGAACGGCAGGCTGGTGCGGGTGGCTTCCAGCAGCGGGCACCATCTGTTACTGCACCGCACAGTGACGCCGGCAGGGGAAAGACTTTCGCATATTGAACTGGTGAAAGGCGGGCGTCCCGGTAACCTGGTGGAATATCGCTACGACGATAACGGGCAACTGACTGGCGTGGTGAACGGGGCCGGTGTGACGGTACGCCAGTTTGCCTATGAAAATGGCCTGATGACAGAGCACCGCAACGCGACGGGCTTTACCTGTACCTACCGCTGGGAAGAGGATTGAGGGGTTTCCCAGAGTGGTGGAGCACTCGACCAGCGACGGCGAGGATTACCGGTTCCACTATGATTTTGCTGGTGGGCAGACGGTGGTAACCGGCAGGCCGGAGCAGAAGTGGCAGTGGTGGTTTGATGAAGATACGTATGTGACTGCTCACCGGACGCCGGGCGGCGGAATGTACCGCTTCACGTACAACGAAAACCATTTTCCCGTAGCGGTGGAACTCCCCGGCGAACGCAGGGTAACGCTGGAATACGACACCCTGAGCCGGGTGGTGAAAGAGACGGACGCGGCAGGCCGGGTGACGCAGACGCAGTGGAACGGCAGTTTTGATGAAATCACGCGCCGGGCGCTGGATGACGACCACATATGGAAGGCGGATTACAACGAACACGGGCAGGTGATACGGGAGACGGACCCGGAAGGGCGCGTCACGCGGTACGGGTATGATGAACAGGGGCTGGCGGTCAGCCGCACGGATGCGCGGGGCGGCGAGGTTGCGCTGGTGCACGATGCGCGCGGTCAACTGAGGCGTTACACCGACTGTTCAGGGCGCGCCACGGGCTATGAATACGATGAGGACGGCAACCTGACGGCGGTGACGGACGCGGAAGGGAAAACGGTACGCATTAGCTATAACCGTCTGGGGCTGCCGGAGACGGTCAGCCACCCCGGTAAACAGCAGGACCGTTACACCTGGAACGCGCTGGGGTTACTGAGCAGCCACCGTCGCATCACGGGCAGCGTACAGTCCTGGCAGTATACGCCGCGCGGGCTGCTGGCGCTCCATACGGATGAAGAGAAACGGGAGACGCGCTGGCATTATACCGCGGAGGGATGGATTGCCAGCCTGAGCAACGGCAACGGGGCGCTTTACCGGTTCAGCTACGACGGCGACGGACGGCTGACGGGAGAACAGCGCCCGGACGGCCTGATACGGATGTTTGTGCTGAATGCGGGCGGGTATCCGGTCATCATCCAGACGCAGGGCACAGAAGGCGGGATGCGTAATGAGCGGCAGGAGCGTGACGCGCTGGGCCGCCTGTTGCGCAGTGACACGCAGCACAGTACACGGACCTTCATCTACAACCGTCTTGACCAGATAACGGAAGTGACGCTCACTCCCACGGAGGCGGGGGAACGACTGCACCACATGCAGGCGGACAGGGTGCGTTTTGCGTATGACCGCAGCGGGTGGCTGACGGCAGAGCACAGCGTGCACGGCAGCATAAAGTACCGGCGTGACGCGCTGGGCAATCCCACCGACATTACCCTGCCGGACGGGCAGCATCTCAGCCATCTTTATTACGGCAGCGGGCACCTGCTCCAGACAGCGCTGGACGGTATCACGGTCAGTGAATATGAGCGTGACAGCCTGCACCGTCAGGTGATGCGCACGCAGGGGAAACTGGCGACGTTCAGCGGCTACAACGCCGACAACCGGTTAAGCTGGCAGCGCAGTCTGCCAGGCGGCAGCCAGAATCCGCAGCAGGCCGGTCAACCTCCGGCGCAGAACGACAGCGTGACGGCACGGGATTACATCTGGAACGCAGACGGAGAAGTCGGCGGCATCAATGACAAACTGCGCGGTTGCCTGGTGTTCAGCTATGACCGCAGCGGCTGGCTGACCAGCCGCACGGGACAGATGTACGACCATGACCATTATTATTACGACAAAGCGGGCAACCTGCTGACGGACGAGTATCAGGGAGCGGTGCCGGATAACCGCCTGCCGGGCTACGGGCGTGACCGTTACCGCTATAACGAATGGGGCGAACTGACAGAGCGCAGGGACCAGCAGCTGGAGTGGAACGCGCAGGGCCAGTTAACGCGGGTCATCAGCAGCAACAGCGAGACGCGGTATCAGTATGATGCGCTGGGCAGGCGCATCAGCAAGGCGACATATGGCCGCCATACGGACCAGAGGGAACAGCGGCGGACGACGTTTGTGTGGGAAGGGTTCCGGCTGTTGCAGGAGACAACGTGGCAGGGAAAGCGGACATACCTGTACGACGCGGAACAGCCGTACACGCCGGTGGCCGCCATCACGGGGCGCGGAGAGAGTCAAAAAATCTGGTATTACCACACGGATCTGACGGGCACGGTACAGGAGGTGACCGCGCCGGACGGGACGCTGGTGTGGGCAGGCTACCAGGCGGGTTTTGGTGAAAACCGGGGCGACATCAGCAACAGCGGGGCGTACTTTGAGCAGCAGCTGCGGCTGCCGGGGCAGTACTTTGACGAAGAAACAGGACTGCATTACAATCTGTTCAGATATTATGCGCCGGAGTGCGGGCGGTTTATCAGCCAGGACCCGATAGGGCTGCTTGGGGGATTAAACCTCTATAGTTATGTTCCAAACCCGTTATCATGGATAGATCCTCTTGGATTATCACCAGTAAGCCCTAAAACAATTCTATTCTCACAAGATAGTATAAATGGTGTTTTTGAAGACGGAAGAAATGTTAATGGGCTTATTCACAGACTTATAAATGACCCGTCATATATAAATCACGTTGAACCTATTAGAAAAGTTAGAATGCGGGATTTACCTGCAAATGTTCAGGAAAGATTGTTATCACAAGGTGCTCATAAAGATTCAGTCTTTACTTTAGATAATAGACGACTTTATGCTGCCAAAGCAGCCGGTGTATCGAAGATCCCTTCGAGATGGGCTACTCCAGAGGAATTGTCAAAAATTAATTTAGATCGAAGATTTTCAACTCAAAATGGCGGCAGAACAGTGAGGACAAGAGGTTGTGGCTAATATGATTGTAAAAGCACTAGAAACAAAATATGGTCAAATATATGGCCGAGATGCGTTGATTTTAACTGGAACAGAGTTAAATCTGTATCCATTTAACTTTACCATCAAAGCTTCCTTATCGTTGTCTGCCTGCAAACCTGCTATTAAAGATGCTTATGATGTAAGTCTCGAGGTTTTTATTAGCAAAATTGAAAAGTTATCTATATATAAAGTTGATGATTATCCTTTTGAGCAATATACTACATCAAGTTTCGATTTAGTAGAGGATATCCAAAGAGATGGAGTTCAGCACATAATTATCAGTACTTATGACCATGTGTTCGATATTATAGGGAAATATGAAATTAAATATTGTTAAATAATAAAAGGGGGCGGAATCAGCCTCGCCCCTTTTATTTATTTCTCGTTCAGTACACTAAACATCCCATCCCGCATCCACTTAACCACCTGTTTAACCTTATAAAGCTCCCTGCGCAGTTCCTGTTCTTCGTTGTTATCCGCAAGCAGGATCAGGCATCCAGGGAAAGATCATCAGAAGTACACTTTTTGTACTAAATAATTCGCATTTTATGTTTAAAAATTGAGATATTCCTCATTACCTGAAGCTGTTTTTTATTACTTATACATGATCAAATACTCCTTACATAATTAAGGAGAGCAAAATGGAACTTAAAAAAATTGATGGAACATATTTCTATTATTCCCGATTACAGACAAGCCTGGAAAGTGAACATAAATTATCGGATATTCTACTGTTGACTATTTGTGCCGTTATTTCTGGTGCAGAAGGATGGGAAGATATAGAAGATTTTGGGGAAACACATCTCGATTTTTTGAAGCAGTATGGTGATTTTGAAAATGGTATTCCTGTTCACGATACCATTGCCAGAG